>JBBQIG010000223.1:0-7789 GCA_038324715.1 Anaerolineae bacterium
AGCGTTACCACATCGGCAGTATAAAACGAGCGAAGTACGGAACAGTGCGAGACTCACTGGTCAGCGCCGTCCAGTCACCTTTGCGACGTGCGCGCAACCTTCTACGCGGTCAGGCATCTGCGGCATCTGACCTCTCTGAGACGATCTGGGCGCTTGAAGATATCTCTTTTGAAGTCAAGCCCGGTGAGGTCGTGGGGATCATTGGACGCAATGGTGCAGGCAAAAGCACTCTCCTCAAGATCCTGTCGCGCATCACCGAGCCGAGTACAGGCTTTGCGGATATCTATGGGCGTGTTGGCTCCTTGTTAGAGGTGGGAACTGGCTTTCACCCAGAGTTGACCGGAAAAGAAAATGTTTTTTTGAATGGTGCCATTCTGGGGATGACGCGCAAAGAGATCGTCAGCAAATTTGACGAGATTGTAGACTTTTCAGGCATTGAAACGTTCGTCGAAACACCTGTAAAGCACTACTCCAGTGGCATGCGTTTGCGTTTGGCCTTTGCCGTTGCCGCTCATCTGGAACCAGAAATCCTCATCATTGATGAAGTACTCGCGGTGGGTGATGCAGCATTCCAACGCAAATGTCTAGACAAAATGCAGTCCGTCAGTGAGAACGGACGCACGATCTTGTTTGTCTCACATAATATGCCAGCCATCACCCGAATCTGCGAGCGCACAATTCTCCTAGACCACGGCAAGATTCTGGAGGATGGCCCATCGCATCAAGTGATCGGAGCCTATCTAAACTCTGGAATGGGCACATCTGCCGCTCGTGAATGGACCAATCCGGCACAAGCACCTGGTGACGATGCCATTCGACTACGCAGCGCACGCGTACGCACAGAAGATGGCACGGTTTCAGATGCAATGGACATTCGTTTCCCGATTATCATCGAGGCGGAGTATGAGATCACCCAGCCCAACCAAGTCTGGATGTTGTACTTTACCCTGCGCAACGAAGAGGGAGAAATTATCTTTTGCACCATTGACACAGATCCAGAGTGGCGAGGCCGACCGCGCGAGGTGGGGCACTATATCAGCAGGGCAGTGATTCCAGGCAATCTACTTGCAGAGGGCACTGTTTTCGTCACCATTGCCGCGCGCACGCTTGAGCCAACGATCCTGCGATTTAATGAGCGTGAGGCAGTCGCCTTCCAGGTAATCGACAAAATGGAAGGTGATTCAGCACGCGGAGATCATGCAGGAAATCTGGGTGGCATTGTGCGCCCCCTCTTGGAATGGAGCACTGATTTTAGCCAGAACGGCAGCGGCAAACGTACGTCGATTCTCATACCAGAGCTTGCCCGAGAAAACGGCAGGGGCAACAAATAGCGTATGGCGGAGGCCCAGACAGAGAGTCGTAAGTAGAGCCGAAAGCAGAGACACAAGAGAAGGCACAGGAAAAGGTGTACCCATGAAAGCAGTCATTTTAGCAGGTGGATATGGCACACGTCTCAGTGAAGAGACGTCAGTTCGTCCAAAGCCGATGGTCGAGATCGGGGGCAAACCCATTCTCTGGCACATCATGAAAATCTTTTCGAGTCACGGCATTGATGACTTCATCATTTGCTGTGGCTACAAGGGATACATGATCAAAGATTACTTTGCCAACTACTTTCTGCGGATGGCGGATGTAACCTTTGACATGGGCAACAATAGCCTGGAAGTACATACAAACGGTGTGGAACCCTGGCGCGTGACCGTGATCGATACGGGTGAAGGAACCATGACCGGGGGCAGATTGAAGAGAGTGCAGAAGTATATTGGCAACGAGACCTTCTGCTTTACCTACGGTGATGGCGTGAGCGACATCGACATCCGCCAACTTGTAGCATTCCACCATGAGCAAGAGGGGCTTGCCACCCTAACCGCAGTACAGCCGCCAGGCCGTTTTGGCGCATTTACATTAGAAGCAAAGCAGGCACGCATCCACTCCTTCAAGGAAAAGCCAAAGGGAGATTTTGATGGTGCATGGGTCAATGGGGGCTTCTTCGTGTTGGAACCAGAAGCACTTAACTATATCAGCGATGATTCAACCGTTTGGGAACAAGAGCCGCTGCAACAGTTGGCTCATGCGGGCGAGCTATCCGCCTACCGGCATTGTGGCTTCTGGCACCCAATGGACACACTTAAAGACAAAAGCACGTTGGAAGAACTCTGGCAAAGCAACCCACCCTGGAAGACCTGGTCATAATATTTCTGGTCGCAGTTAGTGTTGCAATTAGGATAGTCACGCTGGGGTATTCGGCAGCGAGGAGATCAAATTATGAAAATACTTGTTACAGGAACAGATGGTTATATCGGCGTCATGCTTGGCCCCTATCTACAGGCCCGCGGGCATGAAATTGTGGGGCTAGATACTGGCTTTTATCGCAGTCGAGCGCTATACGACCATGGTACGCCATCGTTTCCACAACTAGGCAAAGACATCCGTACCATCCGTGAAGCTGATCTCGAAGGCTTTGACGCGGTTGTCCACTTAGCCGAACTCTCGAATGATCCGCTGGGTCAACACAACCCAGCGCTCACCTATGAAATCAATCATGCTGGCTCTGTAGATTTGGCCTATCGAAGTAAACGCGCTGGGGTTTCACGTTTTGTCTACACCTCGTCTTGCAGCGTCTATGGCATTGGCGGTGGTGATGCCGTTAAAACCGAGGAGTCTGCGCCAAATCCACAAACGGTCTATGCAGCTTGCAAAGTTTTGGTGGAGCGTGATGTTGCGGAGTTGGCGGACGAGAGCTTCTCGCCCACGTTTTTGCGTAATGCAACGGCGTATGGTGATTCGCCTAGAATGCGCTTTGATGTCGTGGTCAATAACCTGGCAGGGCTGGCTTGGACGACAAAAGAGATCCGGCTGACAAGCGATGGCTCACCCTGGCGGCCCCTTGTCCATGTGCTCGACATCTGTGAGGCCGTGGCTTGCACACTTGATGCACCGCGCGAAGTCGTACACAACCAGATATTTAACGTTGGCGACAGCGATGAGAATTATCAGGTGCGTGATGTGGCGGAGATCATCTCGCAAACATTTACTGGCTGCAAGTTAACCTTTGGCAACAGTGACGGAGATAACCGCAGCTATCGAGTCTCGTTCGATAAGATTCGCGCACAATTGCCAGGTTTTCAGTGCAAGTGGACTGTACCACTGGGTGTGCAGCAATTGCACTCTCGATTCCAGCAGATCAACCTCACAGAGGAGATGTTCACAGATCGAGCCTTCACACGCCTCAAGCAGTTAGAGTATTTGTTGAAGACTGGTCAGGTTGATGAACAGTTGTATTGGACTGAAGTTGCCGTCGCATAATCACACTTTTTAGGATGAAGCCAGCATGATTTTTACCGAAACAAAACTCGAAGGCAGCTATCTGCTTGAACTCAAAAAGTTTGAAGACGAACGAGGATTCTTTGCACGCAGTTGGTGCCAAAAAGAATTTGAGGCGCATGGGCTTGCGCCTTGTGTGGTTCAGGCCAATGTCTCCTATAACCGCAAGAAGGGCACGCTGCGCGGGCTTCATTATCAAGCAGCGCCCTACAGCGAGACGAAGCTAGTCCGTTGCACACGGGGCGCATTGTATGACGTGATTGTTGACTTGCGCCCCACCTCGCCAACCTATAAGCAGTGGATCGGCGTGGAACTGACGGCAGACAATTACAAGATGCTCTATGTGCCCCAGGGCTTTGCCCACGGCTTTATTACCTTAACCGATGATACAGAAGCGACCTATCAGGTATCAGAGTTCTATACACCAGGTGCAGAGCGAGGATTGCGCTACAACGATCCGGCCTTTGCAATTGAATGGCCTGAATCAGTGGCGGTCATCTCAGAGAAGGACAACAGTTGGGAAGATTTCTCTGGCGAAACTGAGAACACTGCGCTGAACCAGTCATTGACCTAACACACTGAAGATACGCTAAAGAGACATCAAAGAGACACCGAAAAGACCTGTGAGCGCACGAGGCTAAACCAAATGATCATCATTGACAAAGCATTAGAAAAGCGACAAGCAGAAGGCAATCCCATTCGCGTTGCGATGGTGGGCGCAGGCTTTATGGCACGCGGCATTGCGCTCCAATTCTTTACTGCGGCGCAAGGCATGCAGCTTGTCGCAATCAGCAACCGTACGTTGGAAGGAGCCATACGTGCCTATGCCGAAGCCGGTATTGACGACGTGTGCGTTGTGGAGACGGTAGGCGAATTGGAAGAAGCCATTGCCCAAAACCGCTATGCAGTTACCAACAACGGTCTGCTGCCAGCAATTGCCGATGGAATCGATGTCCTGATTGAGGTCACTGGTGCGGTCGAATTTGGTAGCCATGTGGTGTTGAACGCAATCCAACATGGCAAGCATGTCATTTTAATGAATGCCGAATTGGATGGAACGGTAGGCCCGATCTTAAAGAGCTATGCCGACCAAGCGGGGGTGATCTACACCAACGCCGATGGCGATCAACCCGGTGTCATCATGAATTTATATCGCTTTGTCAAGGGTCTGGGCGTTAAACCTGTGCTTTGCGGGAATATCAAGGGGCTGCATGATCCCTATCGCAACCCAACGACCCAAGAAGGCTTTGCGCGCCAATGGGGACAAAACCCGAGCATGGTGACTTCTTTTGCCGACGGCACAAAAATTTCATTCGAGCAAGCCATTGTCGCAAATGCCACGAAGATGCGCGTCGCACGCCGCGGCATGCATGGGCCTACCGTCCCAAGCGGCACACAAATCCACGAGAGCGTCAATCTCTATCCGCTGGAGGATCTGCTAGAGGGGCCTGGCATTGTGGACTACGTTGTGGGTGCTGTGCCAGGGCCGGGTGTCTTTGTCTTGGGCACACATGATCATCCAGCCCAGCAACACTACTTGAATTTATACAAGCTTGGTACAGGGCCATTGTACTGTTTCTACACACCCTATCACTTATGTCATTTTGAAGTACCCACCACCGTTGCCCGTGCTGTCTTGTTCAATGACGCCACGCTGACGCCAGTCGACAGACCCTATGTCGATGTGGTGGCGACCGCCAAGATTGACCTGAAGCAGGGGCAAACGCTTGATGGCATTGGTCACTATATGACCTATGGGCTATGTGAAAACTCGGACATTGCCCAGAGCGAGAATTTACTGCCAATGGGGCTGGCAGAAGGATGCGTCCTCAAGCGTGACATCCAAAAGGACACCGTCCTAACCTTTGCAGATGTTAAGGTTCCTCCAGGTCGCCTATGTGACAGGCTTTGGATGGAACAGAGAGCACGCTTTTTTGGCACGCCAGAGCCCACGATGGTTCGAGAGACGCTTGAACATAACGGGGTCAGGCAATAGAAGCATTGCCAAGAAGGCATTACTGCACAGCACTTACTGCACAGCAATCGCTGTCCGGTAAGCAGTATAGAAATTCATGATGAGGAGCCAGAAGCAACAACCGATGCGAGCTTACAAGCGCCTAATAAACTCAAACGATCAATTCTCAACCGCCTGGTGGCGCTTGCAGGTGCGCCTTGCTGAGTTGCGCGGACGTGAATCTATTGTGGTTTATCAGATGGGCAAGGTTGGCTCCTCGACCATTGTGGCTTCACTGCGAGCTTTGCAGCGCAAGATGAAAATTCATCATGTACATACCCTGACGACAAAAGGTATTGCTGATGCAGAGGCTATTTATCGTCAGATCAGTCGTGACGTACAGGTGAGCACCTCTACCAGGTCAAGACATCTGTTAAGCAGCCACTATTTACGCAACCGGATGAAGAGGCGGCTTCATGGCAAAAAGTGGCAAGTCATTAGCCTGGTTAGAGAACCGATCTCCCGCAATGTCTCTAGTTTTTTCCAGGTAATCGACCAACCATTGCCCAACTTCATGACCCGCTATAACGCAGGTGAACTTGATATTGAGCATGTCAGCAATGTCTTTTTAGACAAATTTGACCATGAGCATGTATTGCAATGGTTTGAGAAAGAGTTACAACCTGCTTTGGGGATTGATGTCTATGCGAGCGAGTTTCCCAAGGACAAAGGCTATCAAATCTATCAGGGTGACAACTGCGAGTTACTCCTGCTCAAGTTGGAAAAACTAAATGAATGTGCAGACGAGGCCTTTCATGACTTTCTCGGCATTGACAACTTTAAACTGGTAAAGACCAACGTCGCCGAATCGAAGGAATATGCCGCGGCCTACCAGCAGTTCAAGGAGCACTTGCTGCTTCCCGACTCGTACCTAGACGCGATGTACTCATCGCCCTATATGCAGCACTTCTACAGCCCATCTGAGATCGCTGCATTTGCAACAAAATGGAAGGATCGTCATGACGTTCTCGTCCCAACCCTTGGTTAGTGTCGTTACACCGATGTACAACGCCGAGAAGTACTTGGCGGAGTGTATTGAGAGTGTCCTGGCACAGACCTATAGCAACTGGGAATATCTCATTGTCAACAATTGTAGCACGGATGATTCGCTTGCAATTGCCGAGAGCTATGCCCAGCAGGACGCGCGGATTCGTGTGGTCAACACCCACGAATTCCTACGCATAATTCAGAACTGGAATTATGCTCTCCGCCAAATTGCAGCGGAAAGCGCCTACTGTAAGGTTGTCCATGCAGACGATTGGCTCTTTCCTGATTGCATTGAGCAAATGGTGGCGCTTGCGCTCCAACATCCCACAGTCGGGATTGTGAGTGCCTACCGGTTGAATGAAGACCAGGTAGACCTGGACGGTCTGCCTTATCCAAGCACCGTTACATCGGGGCGTCTCATTGGGCGGATGTCGCTGCGCCGTAACCCACTTTACCTATTTGGCTCACCGACATCAACCCTGATCCGCTCAGACCTGATTCGTGAGCGTGAGGGTTTCTATGACGAATCTCTTTTACACGCCGACACAGATGCTTGCCTTCGCTTGCTACAGCAGCACGATTTTGGTTTTGTCCACCAACTGCTGACCTATACGCGGCGGCATAACGAGTCTGTCACCTCGTCGGTCAAGCGGCTTGAAACCATTCAAGCCGAGCGAGTGGGGTGCTTCATGCGCTATGGCCCTGTCTTCTTGGACGAAAAAGAGTATAAGGCGCGGCGAGAAGAGGTGATCCAAAGCTATCACGGCATGCTATCTAGACATGTTTTCAAGCGGTCGGGCAAGGAATTTTGGGACTATCACGCAAAAAAAATGCAAGAGTTGGGGATACCCTTCCAAAGGCGAAGAATAGTGCGCCCCCTCTTTCTAGAGGGTGTTGATGCGCTCGTCCATTTCAAGCGCACGCTGCGCAATGTTGGGGCTTCTCTGCGCCCTTCTCGTTTGGGCAAGCGCGACGGACAAGCCGAAAAATTTGAGATGAATACGGCTCGAGGGAACTGAAATGTTGACCCAGCAGAGCATGGTCTATTTCGCGCCTGGCCCTTGGCAGGGGCTGTGGCGTAATCGACATCAACTCACCAATCTTTTCGCTCGCCACGGCAACAAAGTCTTATTTGTCGAAGGTAGGCAACATATGCGCTCAGCATTGGCAGACTGGCGCGAGGGGACAATCGACGTTGCGGATCTGAAGCAGCCACTCTTGCAGAAGATTGCCGACAATTTACATGTCTTTCGTTACCCACTGTGGGCACCTATCAGTGGACAAATGGCGATTGGCTGGATCACCCAACAATTCCGTTCCATGCTTTTACGAAATGCCTTGCGACAGCTTCAGATGACAGAACCGATTGTCTGGTTCTCACAGCCCAACATGATTGACCTGACTGACGAGATTCCATCGGCAAAGTTGCGTCTCTATCACGTTGTGGACGAGTACTCTGCCTAT
>JBBQIG010000224.1:0-7764 GCA_038324715.1 Anaerolineae bacterium
CATATTCACCCACCGCATATTCACCCAGTGCATGCTAAGCAAAATCTAAGCTGATCACAATCCAATAACGTCATTTTGGGGCAAGAACTGAGACCTATTGAGTCATTAACTATACCAACAACCTGCTTTATTGAACAAGTCTCAGACCCCTGCTAGTGGGTTCAGTTTCGGAGCAGTGTATGCCATGACAATGCTTTTACTTTCGCTTCTGTGGTGACAGTTTCAATTGCCCCAGTCACTCTCGGCAGCCAGTGGAATTGCGTACCTAACGCTAATCTGGGCTGTTGAGGCTACAGAGCGGTTGCAATTTGAAGGAGAGACAGACGAGGGTGTACCCCCACTTGTATTACTCGGCTGTATCTTCATCTATACCACTGGGATAGCATTTTGGTTAAGCTTTAGTAAGCATCTTCTGTGTCTACTGATCTTTAGTCTCTTTTTTTGAATAACCACTCATTGGGCAGTAGGCAAGTCAGGAGAGAAGTGGAGACCGAAACGTAAAGCCCCCAATTTGTCGTGGGGCAATCGTAGAGCCGTTTCTATGGCATTTATCCATGAATTGAGCGGTCACACGAATAGATTGGATGGATGTTCCATCTGGGAGGCCCCTTTTGAGCCAGACAGTACTGATTACTGGTGGCGCAGGTTTTATTGGATCCCACCTAGCGGATGAGTTGATTGCCTCTGGCTACAATGTCCGCATTCTCGATAGGCTGTTGGCTCAAGTCCATGACACAGCCCAACGGCCCAGCTATTTAGACCCCAATGTCGAGCTGATTCAAGGTGACATTTGCGACCCAAGAGCAGTGCGCTACGCCTGTAATGGTGTCGATGTTGTCTATCATCTTGCTGCGCGCGTGGGCGTGGGTCAAAGCATGTATGACATTGTTAAGTACACAGAGACTAATAATATTGGAACTGCTGTCCTGCTTGAAGAATTGATGCAGCGTCCAGTTGGTAAACTCGTGGTGGCGTCGAGCATGAGTATTTATGGCGAGGGTCTCTATCGTCGCCCCGATGGCACGCTCTGCCCTGGACACGAGCGCACATTGGAACAGCTCAAGCAAGGCGACTGGGAGTTGCGTGATGCGGAGGGCCAGGTTTTGGAACCCGTACCCACCCCAGAGACTAAAGCGCCCGCCCTTGCCTCTGTCTATGCCCTCTCTAAATATGATCAAGAGCGACTTTGTCTGATCGCAGGGCGTGCCTATCATATTCCCACGGTGGCATTGCGCTTCTTCAATGTTTATGGCACGCGACAGGCACTTTCCAATCCCTATACGGGCGTGCTGGCAATCTTTGCTTCGCGGCTACTCAACGACAAGTCCCCCTTGATCTATGAGGATGGGAAGCAGCAGCGCGATTTTGTCCATGTCGAGGATTTGGTGCGCGGCTGCCGCTTGGCGATGGAGAGTGCTGACGCTGCCGACCAGGTATTCAACATCGGCAGTGGCGAATCGCACACGGTTGTCGAGATTGCCGAGCGTATGGCGGATGTGCTAGGCAAATCGGAGATTAAGGCGCAAGTGGTGGGTAAATATCGAGTCGGTGATATTCGCCACTGCTTTGCCGATATTAGTCGGGCGCGTGCGCTATTGGGCTATGGGCCAAAGATCTCGTTGGCGGCAGGAATGACCCAACTGGCAACTTGGCTTGAAGGCCAGGTGGCTGTGGATCAGGTGGATGCGGCGAATATTGAATTAGCGAAGCGAGGGTTGACTGTATGAAGCAGAATGGGAAGCAGACGATGAATGGCAATGCAAAAACGCATGGTGCCTCTGAGAAAGCTGTAACTTCTAGCAATTCAGCAACGAGTCAGCCAAACGTTCAGCCAAAAGCGCAATCAAGCTCGCAAGCGCAAGAGTATGTTTTAGTCGTGGGCGGTGCGGGCTTTATCGGCTCCAGTCTTTCACATCGCTTGATGCAGCAGGGCGAGCGTGTCTTGGTCTTTGATTCGCTAGCGCGGCCTGGGGTTGAAAAGAATTTGCGCTGGCTACAAGACCAGCACGCCGATCGTTTGCTTGTCCAAATCGGCGATATACGTGACCGTGCTGTCCTTGAGGATGCACTTTGCAACGCCAGCGCCGTCTATCATTTGGCTGCCCAGGTGGCTGTAACGACAAGCATTACAGACCCGATTGATGACTTTGAGGTCAATGCCAGGGGCACGGTTAATCTGTTGGAGGCGTTGCGTTTGCAAGGCCGGAAGATTCCCTTGCTCTTTACCTCCACCAATAAGGTCTATGGCGATCTGCTTGATGTGCCATTGAGTGAAGATGAGACATGGTACTATCCCACCGACAAACGCACCCATCAGCAGGGGATCAGCGAGGCGCGTACGCTGGCTTTTCATAGCCCCTATGGCTGCTCCAAGGGCGCAGCCGACCAATATGTTCTCGACTATGCTCACACCTATGAGATGCCCGCAACAGTCTTTCGCATGAGCTGTATCTATGGGCCGCACCAATTTGGCACCGAGGATCAGGGGTGGGTTGCCCATTTCCTGATCCGCGCCTTGCAAGGAAAACCGATTACCCTCTATGGCGATGGCAAGCAGGTGCGCGATATTCTCTTTGTCGATGATCTGATCAATGCGATGCAACTTGCCCATACGCATATTGATCAGACGGCAGGTCAAGCTTTTAACATCGGGGGTGGGCCTGCCAATACGATTAGCCTGTTGCAATTGCTCAAGTTGATTGAGGAAATGCAGGGAGAGCCGGTCGCCTGTAACTTTGATGAATGGCGACGGGGTGACCAGCGCTACTATGTCTCCGACACGCACAAATTTGAGCAAGTGACGGGTTGGCGCGCGCAGGTGGGAATTGAGGTGGGGTTGGAGCGTCTCTATGCGTGGCTTCAGGCTGCACATTCTCAGGGAATGCCCCAGCCGATCCCAACTTCGGCGGCTGCCACACAAAGCTCCAGGGTTAAAGCAAATCCTGCTTCTAAGGAATACCTTCCCTCAGAGCGTAAAGCCCCGGCGCATGAAACCGTGCGTAAAACTGTGAAGGAAGGCCATTTCTATGGCAACTAAGCTACGTCCTGGCGTAGAGAGTGGCAAGCAACGAATTGCTGTGCCTGCGACTATGCGCGCCCTGCAAATTGTACAACCGCAACAGGCTGCAATTGTAGAGACAGAAGTGCCCATGCCCGCTGCTGGTGAACTGTTGATCAAGGTTGAAGGGTGTGGCGTCTGTGGCTCAAATTTGCCTGTTTGGGAAGGGCGCGAGTGGTTTACCTATCCCTTGCCCCCCGGCAATCCAGGGCATGAAGCATGGGGACATGTCGCTGCATTCGGCGGCGCGAGTCCCCGCGAAGCCGATTCCAGCGGAGCTAATCCTGATGCACTTAAGATTGGCGACCGGGTGGCGATGCTGTCCTACAATGGCTTTGCCGAGTATGACGTTGCCGAAGCGCATGCTGTGGTTAAGTTGCCCGCCGCTTTAGCGGGTCAGCCTTTCCCCGCTGAACCATTGGCCTGTGCCTTCAATGTGTTTGCTCGCAGTAACATTGTCGCCGGAGAGACCGTTGCCATTGTCGGTGTTGGCTTTTTGGGCGCAATTCTAACCGCGTTGGCTGCTGATGCGGGTGCCAACGTCATTGCCATTACGCGCCGGCCCTTTGCCTTAGAGATGGCGCAACATTTTGGAGCCAAGCATTGCATTGTCATGGATGACCATTGGCGCATTATCGAGCAGGTGAAACAGCTCACGGGTGACGAAGGTTGTGATTGCGTCATCGAAGCCGTCGGCGCACAATGGCCCCTTGATCTCGCCAGTGAGCTAACCCGCATTCGGGGGCGGTTGGTAATTGCAGGGTATCACCAGGATGGCCCGCGGCAAGTGAACATGCAACTTTGGAATTGGCGTGGGCTGGATGTGATCAATGCCCACGAACGCGACCCGCAAATTTATGTGGATGGGATGCGCAAGGCGGTTGAGGCGGTGGCAAGTGGACGCCTTGATCTCGCCCCACTCTATACCCATCGTTATGCACTGGAGGAAGCAGGTCAGGCGCTCCGCTGCTTGCAAGAGCGCCCCGATGGTTTTTTGAAGGCACTTATAGAGATTTAGCGAAAGGTGTACGAAGTTTATGAAGTTCAGGGAAAGGTCGGTGACATGATGGCAATGCAACCCCTTAGACTGTTGATCACAACAGATACTGTTGGCGGCGTCTGGTCGTATACGTCGGAACTTTTGCGCGCATTGGCCTCGCGACACTGTGAAGTTCTGCTCGCCACCATGGGGGCACCACTTTCGTCGAGCCAGCGTGCCGAAGTGGCAGGAATACCCGGGCTCACGCTTAAAGAAAGTCTCTATAAGCTGGAATGGATGGATGATCCGTGGGCGCATGTAGATGCGTCCGGCACTTGGCTCATGGAACTTGCGCGTGACTTCAATCCTGACATTGTTCACTTGAATACCTTTTCACATGGCGCACTGCCTTGGAAAGCCCCCGTGCTCATGGTGGGTCATTCCTGTGTGCTTTCGTGGTGGCAAGCTGTCAACGGCACAGCGGCACCTGCCACTTGGGAACCCTACCGGCAGAGAGTGCAAGCAGGTCTAGCGCACGCAGATCTAGTGGTCGCACCCACCTATACCATGCTCAACGCGCTACAAACCTACTATGGCCCCTTCCGTGAGGGCCGCGTGATTCACAACGCGCGCCATCCTGCCGATTTCGTCCCCAGAGCCAAAGAGAATTTTATCTTTAGCATGGGGCGCGTTTGGGATGAAGCCAAGAATATTCAGATTCTCGACCAGATTGCCTCTAGAGTCTCTTGGCCTATTTATGTGGCGGGCGAGCAACAGCATCCCAATGGCGGGCAGGTGGAACTTGGCAAGGTGCGGACACTCGGCCCGCTGGATCAAGAGGAGGTTCGCGATTGGTTGGCGCGCGCCAGCATCTTTGTGCTTCCTGCGCGGTATGAACCGTTCGGGCTTGCGCCCCTAGAGGCAGCTCTCGCTGGTTGTGCGCTGGTCTTGGGCGATATTGCCAGCTTGGTCGAGGTTTGGGGTGAGGCTGCGTGCTATGTTCCACCCGATAACGCACCGATGTTGGCGAATGTTTTGCAAAATCTTGTCACTCGACCCGACCATCGTCAAGAACTAGCCGCGGCAGCACGGGTGCGCGCCGCACGTTATTCCCCCGAAGTGATGGGGCAAGCCTACTGGCAAGCCTATAACAATCTGATTGCACAAGCAGATGCGCTTTCTTGGGTTGCACCCAAGAAGCACACGTTTCCAGCATCCAAGTGGCAACCTTCCTACAAATCAACTGCCACGACCGGCCTCTAGACCGCTTGTCTAGAAACACAACTCGAAACACAACTCGAAACACAAAAGGTAGATTCTCAATGCATGTTGTGTTGTTCTATCATTCGCTTGTTTCCGACTGGAATCACGGCAACGCCCATTTCTTGCGGGGAGTGGCAACCGACCTCCTCGCTCGCGGCCATCAGGTCGAACTCTATGAGCCGAGCAATGGGTGGAGCCTCCAGAACCTTACTGCCGAACATGGGAAAAGGCCGCAACGCGATTTCAAAGCCGCGTTTCCCCATCTACGCAGTGTTGCCTATGATCTTGATTCTCTGAAGCTGGATCAGGTGTTGGAGGGTGCCGATCTCGTCATCGTCCACGAATGGAACGAGAGCCAGTTGATCCACGCTGTTGGTGAGCATCACCGGCGCAACCCAGGCTACCGGCTTCTCTTCCACGATACGCACCACCGTTCCCTCTCCGACAGTGAGGGCATTGCGAGCTATAAGCTGGCAGACTATGATGGGGTCTTGGCCTTTGGTCGCACTGTGCGCGAGCGCTATTTGAACAAACGGTGGACACAGCACGCATGGGTCTGGCACGAAGCGGCTGATACGACAATCTTCCAGCCCTACCCCGATATCGAGCGCGAGAGCGACTTGGTTTGGATTGGCAACTGGGGTGACGAAGAGCGTACTGAACAACTGCACGAATTTCTCTTTGAGCCAGTGAAAGCGCTAGGGCTGAAGGCCAACATCTATGGCGTTCGTTATCCTGCCCACGCCCTTAGTGCTCTTGCAGAGGCTGGCATCGACTATCATGGTTGGTTGCCAAACTATCAGGCCCCCCAAGTTTTTGCGCGCCACCGTCTCACGGTTCACGTACCGCGACAGCTCTATGTGAAGGTGCTGCCGGGTATCCCCACCATTCGCGTCTTTGAAGCGTTGGCGTGTGGGATTCCGCTGGTCTCTTCGCCCTGGCATGATGTGGAAGGGCTTTTTACGGCGGGCAAAGATTATCTTGTCGCCCAGGATGGAGCGCAGATGCAGCAGCACCTGCGCTTTTTGCTCAACGAGCCAGAAGCAGCGCAAGAACTGGCCGCGCATGGGCTGAAAACGGTGCGCGCACGCCATACCTGTGCCCATCGCGTGGACGAACTCTTGGCAATCTGCAAAGAGTTGGGCATCGACACAACGCCACACAGTAAACCGCAAAGTAAGTCGCAAAAGAAGCGAGTGAAGGCTAATTCTGCCGCGGTACAATATGGAATAGGGGACAGCTAATCATGCAAATTGCCTTCTTTGGTTCGAGTCTTGTCTCCGCCTATTGGAATGGGGCTGCTACCTACTATCGCGGCATCATTCACGCTCTGCATGCTTTAGGTCATACCATCACCTTTTATGAGCCGGATGTCTATGAACGCCAACAAAACCGTGACATGGAGGATCCAGAATGGGCGCGTGTGGTGGTCTACAGCGCCGACGGTGAGGATGCCGTTCATGCTGCGCTTGCAGAAGCACGCCATGCTGACATGGTGGTGAAGACCTCCGGCGTTGGCGTCTTTGATGAACTTCTGGAAGCAGCCGTGCTTGAAATCAGACGACCCGGTATAATTGTGGCCTTTTGGGATGTAGATGCACCCGCCACCCTGGATCGCGTGCATAGCGACCCCGCAGATCCATTCCGCAGCCTCGTTCCACAGTACGACCTGATCTTGACCTACGGGGGTGGGAATCCAGTGGTGGAGGCTTACAAGGCGCTGGGTGCGCGCGAATGCTATCCAATCTACAACGCTGCCGACCCGCGCACGCATCACCCTGTGCCGCCAGACCCCCGTTTCGAGGGACTCTGTGGCTTTTTGGGCCATCGCTTGCCCGACCGTGAAGAACGTGTTGAGGAGTTTTTCCTCAAGCCAGCTTCGCGCTTGCCTGACCAGCGCTTTATCTTGGGCGGCAACGCCTGGGGTGATAAGCCGATGACGCCCAACGTCAACTACATCGGCTATGTCTCCACGCGCGAGCACAATGCCTTTAATTGCACATTGCAGACTGTGCTCAACGTCAGCCGCTCGAGCATGGCGCGCTATGGCTTTTCGCCCCCCACACGCGTCTTTGAGGTTGCCGCCGCCGGGGCTTGCCTGATTACGGACGCTTGGGAAGGGATCGATCAATTTTTCGAGCCGGATAAAGAAATTCTGGTGGCTGCCGATGGCGACGCAGTGACCAATTATTTGCAATGGATTGACCCCGTTCAAGCGCGTGCGATTGGCAAGGCCGCGCACCGTCGCATCTTGGCAGAGCACACCTATCAGCACCGGGCAGTCCAGGTACAGCAAATTCTAGATGCAGAGAGTACAAGCCAAAGAATTCAGAAAATAAAGCTGTAAGCAACTCCCCGCTAAAGCAGGGGAGCCTTATCCCTGACGCTACGCAGCAAAATCTAGCGTAGTCGAGATGTTTGGGCAGCTTACTTTGCCCCGACGACTGATGTTAGTCGCCGCGAT
>JBBQIG010000225.1:0-7748 GCA_038324715.1 Anaerolineae bacterium
TGACAACTCTGTTGCTGATGCGGAAACAGATGGCGCAATGTTGAAGTTGAGTCCACGTAGTTCTAGCCAGCTATTGGCAGGAACCCCCGTCCATTCGAGCACAATTTGCATTTGTGATCTGTCGGCTGCAATTTGGCGTGCAATCTCATAATCAGTCCAGCTCAAGCCTTCTAGCGGGACTGTTGTGCTGCCGCTCTCATCGACTATCGAAAGCTGTGCGCTGGCATTTGGCGCGTAGAGACGCGCCGATGCTCTCAAGCTGACGACTTCACCAACGGGTATGGGTGGATTCTCGCTCTCTGCATCAAGGATAAGGCTCACGCGAATTGTTCCCAAAGTGTCGGCAGAGACAACGGGCAAAATTCGTAACAGGTCACCTGTCTCTGCTGGCACAAAGGCAATTTGAAAATCACCCGCACTCACTTCTGCTTGGAGTGGTGGCGCAACTTCAGCCAGCTCTTGGGCCGGTATGGTGGCATCCCCTTGCCAAACAAAAGGCAACGTGAAGCTTCCATCTTCACTTGTACTTGCTGAAGGTGTCGCTACTTCTTGCTGTTGGGCCAATTTTGCCACACCATTGCCCGCTGATTGTGCATCCACCATGCGTGGTTGGGCGAATGTGAGGCTGATGGTACTTGTCAGCGTCAGAAAGAGCGCAAGGTGTTGACGAATGAAGCGAACAAGGAAAAAAGGATGATTCATAGATGATGGTTGTCCAGTAGTTCCATAAAGTAGGGTACACGAGTCACGGTTTCTCTTCACATCTGCTCAAGACCTTCTAAACCACTGGGAGTTTGAACACTGGGGGAGACACCCAAATCGACATGAACTGGTATAGAAGAATGAGTGAGTGTGAGAATGAGACCCTGATTCCCCAACCAAATTTAAGATAGGGACGTGATTGGTTGCTGGAGCCGCATGATCATGCGCGCTGGCTACACCACATGGCGCGTGTCAACGATCAGCTTGGCTGTTGCGCGGATCTGCGCCCAGTCATAGAAAGTGTGGTCGGTTGTAATCACGACACAGTCAGCATCGGCAATTGCTTGTTCTAGATCAGATACACCTGTGCCTGTCATGCCTTTAAAGTCGAAGTGAGGCACATGCGGGTCATGATAAACCACATGCGCTCCCTTTTCTGTTAAGAG
Source organism: Anaerolineae bacterium (assembly GCA_038324715.1). GTDB lineage: Bacteria > Chloroflexota > Anaerolineae > Caldilineales > Caldilineaceae > QEUY01. Next base: position 1,149 of record JBBQIG010000225.1, read on the forward strand.
ATGGAGTATATCTAATGCGGGAGATTCACGCAGGTCGCTGATATTTTTCTTGTAAGCAATCCCCAAGAGCAGGATGCGACTGCCCTTGACAGCCATGCTGTGCTCGTTCAGGGCATCTTGCACCTTGCTTACCCAATAACGGGGCATATCGGTGTTGATCTCGCTGGCAAGTTGGATAAAGCGTGCATTATATTCCAGGGTACGCATCTTCCACGAAAGATATTGCGGGTCAATAGGGATGCAGTGACCTCCCAAGCCAGGGCCGGGTGTGAAACGCATAAAGCCAAAAGGCTTGGTTGACGCAGCTTCAATGATTTCCCAGGCATCAAGCCCTAGTTTGTCGCACATCAGCAGGAGTTCGTTGGCAAGGCCGATGTTGACCGAGCGGAAGGTGTTTTCCAGTAACTTGGTCATCTCGGCTGCTTCGGGCGATGAGACCGGAACTAGGGTTGTGATCGCCTTTTGATAGAAAGCAGTTGCGACTTGCAGGCAAGCAGGCGTAAGACCGCCAATTACCTTGGGGGTGTTGCTGGTCATCCAGTCGCGTCGCCCTGGATCCACCCGTTCGGGTGAAAAGGCAAGGAAGAAATCTTCACCCACTTGTAGCTGTTGCCCCTGGGCGGCGCTGGCTTGCTCGAACATGGTGAGTAGCACTTCGCGCGTGGTGCCAGGATAGGTGGTTGATTCTAAAACCACCACCATGCCGTGATGAAGATAGGAACCGATCTGCTCCCCGACATGCCGAATGAACGACATATCTGGATCGCCCGTCTTATTGAGCGGGGTTGGCACACAGATTGAAACTGCATCACATTCGGCCAAGTTTGAATAGTCAATGGTTGCCGCCAAAGTGCCAGTAGTGCCACTATTAGTTAAATGAGCAGAATGGGTCGATTGGGCCAGTTGGTCATTGGCGTTGCTACTGGCTGCAGGATGAACCAGGAGGCCATCCGTGGTTACAGGTTGGGCTGTCGCAACTTGGGACGTGGCAACATAGGGCGCAAGTTCTGCATCGCTAATATCTTCGATATAAGATATGCCGCGATTGATCAGATCGGCACGTTCGGCGCTGACATCAATGCCTATAACTTGATAGCCAGCTTTGGCAAAGGTAAGCGCCAGAGGAAGGCCCACATAGCCCATGCCAATCACGGCGACACGAGCATTACCACTTTGGAACTTGGCAATTAATTGATCTTTATTCATTGTCGGGTGTCCTGCAAACCTGTCCGGGGGAGTTCCATTTTCAGTGTGCCTCTGCTCAATTTTCTGGATGAACCTTCCTCGAAGCCGGGATCCCACTGGGCGGCTTCGAGGAAGGTCTGTTTGAGGTGTACTCTATACAAAGTGCTTAAATGACAAAGTGCTTAGATGCTTAGTAGCCCGCGTCGTGTTAATTCGTCCACAATGTGTTCAACAATCTCATCCACATTTTGTACATCTGTTTCGACGACAATTTCGGGATTGGACGGTTCTTCGTAGGGAGAAGAGATGCCTGTGAATTCGAGAATTTCGCCACTTAATGCCTTGGCATAAAGCCCCTTGGGATCGCGTCGTTTGAGCACTTCTAGATCGCATTTGACATAAATCTCTATGAAGCGGTCTATGGGCAGCAGCGAACGGGCAAACTCACGGTCAGTATTGAAGGGCGAGATAAAGGTGCAGATGGTGAGTGTGCCGTGGTCAAAAGCCAACCGCGCCACTTCTGCCACGCGCCGGATATTCTCTTTGCGGTCTACAGGCGAGAAGCCGAGGTCGCCATTAAGCCCGTGACGCACATTGTCGCCATCCAGGTAGGTGGTTTGCACGCCTTGTGAAAAGAGCCGTTTCTCCAGGCGGCGCGCTACAGTAGACTTGCCCGAGCCAGAGAGACCCGTGAACCAGAGAACCGCAGCGCGATGACCATTGCGCTCTTCGCGCATTTCGCGGCTGATCTCGGTGCTTTCCCAAACGACGTTCTCCGACTTGCGACGGTCGGGCTGATTCTGGATAACTTCATCCAATGTACGCGAGCGGCGTCGGATCATTCCTGCTGCCATCGTGACATTGGTGTAGGGATCGATAAGGACGAAACTGCCCGTATTGCGGTTTAGCTTGTAGGGGTCAAAGTAGAGGGGTTGGGTTGTCGTCAGCTTGACGCGCCCAATCTCATTTAATTCTAGGGTGTGGACAGATTCACGGTGCAGTGTGTTGACATCAATGCGATAGTTTAGCTCGGTCACCATCGCGCGCACCTGATGCGTGCCTTGCTGAAGAATGTAGGAACCTTGTGGATTGAGCGGCTCTTCTGCCATCCAACAGATCGTGCATTCTAGTTGATTGCCCACTTGTGGCAGATTGTTCTTGCGTACAATCATGTCGCCGCGGCTGATGTCAATTTCATCTTCCAGCGTGATCATGACTGAATCGCCTTCGACGGCTTCTTGCACTTCCTCGGTGTAGGCATGAATGGCGCGCACGCGGCTCGACTTGCCGGAAGGCAGCACTACAATCTCTTCGCCAGGGGAAATGGTACCCGATACAATCTGTCCTGCAAAGCCGCGAAAATCTTGGTGTGGACGCACCACCAGTTGCACAGGAAAGCGAAAGTCTACCAAGTTGCGGCTGGCACCGATGTTGACATTTTCCAAATGGTGGAGCAGCGTCGGGCCATCATACCAGGGTGTTCGCTCGCTTTTGTGGACAACATTGTCACCCTGGAGCGCTGAGATGGGGATAAAGGTTAGGTCTTGGATCGAGAGTTTGGTGGCAAACTCGCTGTACTCTGAGACAATGCGCTCATAGACCTCTTCACTGAAATCCACCAAGTCCATTTTGTTAACTGCGACCAGGATATGCGGGATCTCTAGCAGGGAGGCGATGAAGCCGTGGCGCTTGGATTGGGTGACAACCCCTTTGCGCGCGTCGATGAGGACAATGGCAAGCTCGGCAGTGGATGCGCCAGTGACCATGTTGCGCGTATACTGAATGTGACCAGGGGTATCCGCGATAATGAATTTACGCTTGGGCGTGGCGAAGTAGCGATAGGCTACGTCAATGGTAATGCCCTGTTCGCGCTCGGCGCGCAAGCCATCGGTGAGCAGCGCCAAATCTACATAGGTGTCGCCACGGTTATGGCTGGCGCGCTCGACAGCTTCAAGCTGGTCTTCAAAAATAGCTTTACTGTCATAGAGTAAACGGCCAATCAGCGTGCTCTTGCCATCATCTACGCTGCCTGCTGTGGTAAAGCGCAAGAGATCCATTGTGTAATACGGGTCAGTACCCGTAGTTGTCTCTGCATGACCGCTGAAACGTGTTACTGATTTAGGTTTCAATTCTTCACTTAGCATATTTAGAAGTATCCCTGCTTCTTACGATCTTCCATCGCCGCTTCACTCCGCTTGTCATCGGCGCGCGTTCCACGTTCTGTCACACGGGCGGTGGCAATCTCCTGGATGACTTCATCCATGGTGCTTGCCGTCGATTCAACGGCACCGGTACAGGTCATGTCGCCAATGGTACGGAAGCGCACAACCTTGTTCTCCACGCTCTCGCCGGGCATTAACGTGATATAGGGGCAGTTGGCGAGCAACATGCCATCACGTTTCACTACCTCGCGACGATGGGAAAAGTAGAGAATTGGGATATCAATACGATTCAGCGCGATATACTGCCAAACATCCATCTCAGTCCAGTTGCTCAACGGGAAGATGCGGAAATGCTCGCTGGTATTTTTGCGCCCGTTATAGAGGTTCCAGAGTTCTGGACGTTGATTCTTGGGATCCCACTGACCGAAGCGGTCGCGATGGGAAAAAAAGCGCTCTTTGGCGCGCGCTTTTTCTTCGTCACGTCGTGCGCCACCCATCGCTGCTTCAAATTTGAACTCCGCCAGCGCGTCCAACAAGGTGATGGTCTGGAGTCCATTGCGCATGGGGTTGGGGCCTTCTTCTTCGACCGCGCGACCCTGGTCAATTGAGTCTTGAACATAGCGCACGATCAGGCGCAGATCGAGATCTTTCACCAGCCAATCGCGATATTCCAGCGTTTCGGCGAAGTTATGACCTGTGTCTACGTGCAGGAGTGGAAACGGTACTTTGCCAGGATAAAAGGCGCGGTGGGCAAGATGGGCCATTACAATGGAATCTTTGCCGCCGGAAAAGAGCAGCACTGGGCGTTCAAATTGTGATGCCACCTCACGCATAACATAGAGGGCTTCTGACTCTAACTGTTTTAGATGCGAACGAAAGTAGGAACTCATAGTTAGGTAAATCTCTCCAAATAGAGATCCCAATGGGACTGAAAAGTGGCGGGAGCGATAGTGTAGAGCATTGAGAGCGCACGTTGACCCATGAGTCGAATTTCCCACTGGGCCGCCATGTCTACGGCACGTAACCAGAAAAAATGGCTCCATCCCGCATAGTTCATGGTGGCAATAATACGTGTCTCGGCAGCATTTGGTAACAAAAAGCGCGCATCTTCCTTGCGGATTCCCAATGCACGCAACTTAGCATACTTCTCTTCAGCGATCTGCCAGAATTCATCCAGTTCAGCCTTGGCTTCGGCGTTGTTGGCAATGGCGTTGGGCACAATCGCTTGCCAACTGCCACGGCTTAGATCAACATAGCGTTGCGATTCTTGGCTAAAACTGGCGAGTCGATGACGCACCAATTGATGGGTACAGGTGCGACTTATCCCTTCAAAGAGAAAGGTAGCCGAGCCGTGGTCAATTAGGTGATTGGAACTATCTAATTGTGGCTGGGTATAGCCCAAGAGGGTGACGCGCATGGGGCCATCTTGGGTGGGCAGCAGTGCCTCTAGGTCTAGGTCGGCGGGGGGCGTGGTGGGCAAGTGGGGCAGTGTGGCGCTCTTGTCCACTTGCGACGCAAACTCTGCATAGACCTTGGGCGCAATGCTATAGAGAATGGGCAATAGATCAGCGCCAAACTCATCTCGAATCTTTTCCTCTCGCAAGAGAGCCAACCAGACACGCGTATTACCACTGACGATCCAACTGCGATTACCCAGTTCGGTGACTTCGCAGTGGCGGTTGAGCATACGCCAGCGCAAGGGCGCATCGGTCTCCTCGAATTGAAAGGTGATAACCACATGCTCAATAATGTCTTCATGACCTTCACGAACACGAGCACTTATGAATTCTGGCGCAGTACCCATGCGATGCGTACTGAGATAGCAAACGCGACCCGCATACTCAATGAGTTGCTCTGGGAAGGCTCCATGACCTTGCCAAAGCGTGGTCAAGTCGCCGCGTCCAGCCGCCACCGCAGGTGTTAGGGCTGGGTTTTGTTGGGTATAGGCAAGCAGGCGAACGCGCATGGCAGGTTCCTTATAACATAGTAATAGCATAGCAAGTAGCACAAAATGAGGGCATGACTCATCATGCCGACCCATAGAATAGCATTAGCAAGGGCTTCATCCAAACTATTATCATTCAAACTATTAATAGCACATGCGAGAGTAGGCGTACTTATTTTGTTGAGAATTGTTTGACCACTCCGGTGTGCAATGTTACAATCGCGTGTATGAGCAAATACTACTATGGCGGACAAGCTGTTCTTGAAGGCGTGATGATGCGGGGGCGTACCACAATGGCTGTGGCTGTACGCAACCCACAGGATAAGATTGTGGTGCATACCGAGCCGCTAACGGCCAAGATTTACACGAGCAATTGGGGCAAGTGGCCCTTTGTGCGTGGGCTTGCGTTGCTGTGGGATGCGTTGGGGCTGGGGATGCGGGCGTTGATGTGGAGCGCCGAGATCTCTGCCCAAGAGGATGAAAACGAGAAAGTAGAGTTTTCGGGCCCTGTGGCATGGACGACCATTGCCACGAGCATGGCGTTTGCTGTGGGACTTTTCTTTTTGCTGCCCACTTTTGCCAGCCGATGGTTGGCAACCTATGTCAATGATAACCCCCTCGTTGATGCCACCTTTGAGGGGATATTAAGACTGGTGGTCTTTGTCCTCTATATCTGGGGAATTGGGCGCATTCCTGAAATTGGGCGCGTCTTTGGCTATCATGGGGCAGAACATAAGACAATCAACGCGTATGAGGCTGGTGCGCCACTGACTGTGGAATCAGTACGCAAATTTAGTGTGCAGCATGTGCGCTGTGGCACCAGTTTTCTGCTGTATGTGCTGGTCATTAGCATTGTCCTCTTTGCACCGTTGACCTTTGCCAATGTGGAGTCAGTCTGGTTGGCATTGCTTTTGCGTTTCGTCACGCGGCTGATGCTGGTGCCCGTGGTGGCTGGGATTGCCTATGAGATTATTCGCTTTAGTGCAGCCCATGCGTCAAATCCAATGATGCGTTTGTTGATTGCACCTGGGCTAGCCATGCAAAAGCTAACCACGCGCGAGCCGGATGATGGCATGATCGAAGCTGCGATTGTTGCCCTGGAACCTGTGCTGGCGTCGGATGGCATTCATGTGCAAATCGATGTGCCGTCACAACTCGTTTATGCGAATCGTCCAATTCCGCTGGATCATCCAGTCCCACTTGCTCCAGCCCCGATTGATGCAGGGTTCGCACCCGTTCAAGAATAGCTTAAATCGCTTGTTTTAGAGGCGCAACTTTCACGAAGTTGCGCCTCTATCTTCCTCTTTT
>JBBQIG010000226.1:0-7690 GCA_038324715.1 Anaerolineae bacterium
TTGACCACGAGCTTAGACGTTATCTATGACGACATGTTGTACCAGTGGGAGACTACTGCCTTTGGCGATGGCTTTTATGACATTCGTGTGCGTGCCATTGATGATTCCAGTAACTATACGGAGAGCTTTATCCGTGGGTTAGAGGTGCGCAATGCCGCGCCGCCGACAGCTACGCCCAATGTCAATGCGCCCTTTGGTCTTGTCTCTCCGATCCTGATCCCGACCGCAACATCCACACCCGATGTACGGCGACAGTCGCCCGGTGGATTGGGCTTTTATGCGCCCGATGCTGGCTCTGTCATACGCGGTGAAACGGCAATTGTTGCCACGGCGGTGGCGTTGCCGGATAGTCCATTTGCACGGTATGAGTTACACATGTCTGTTGCTGGCGTGGAGAGTTGGCTCTGGCTTCATGGGGCGGAGAGTCCCGTTTGGCAGTCGCCCATCTACCTTTGGGACACTACGCAAGTCCCCGACGGGCTGTATGATCTGCGCTTGCGGGTGGTCTATAAAGATAGTAATTATGATGAATTTTTCTTGCGTAACTTAAGCGTGGCAAACCAAACGAGACCACAATTGGCTTTTGCACCCCCAGCAGGCATTAGTTCGCCACGTAATGGGGCCAATATTCAGGGGGTTGTGGAATTCGTGGGCACGGTGCCGGCGGAAGATCTGCTGCGCTGGGAATTGTCATGGTCGCCGGGTGGCAGTGAGCAGTGGCAATTCTTGGTGACAAGCGAAACGGCTGTGGACAGTGATGTTCTGGCGCGATTAGACTTGAGCCAACTGCCGGTTGGTTTATACGATTTTCGGTTGCGGGTTGTACGTGTTGATACCAACTACAGTGATTATACAATCCGCGGGTTGCGCTTGGTGGGAGAATAGTTTGGTTTCGGAGTGATTCAGTCTGAATTATCGGCGTTTTATTTGGCAAAATGTGCAGGGGCGCGTACCCCAAAATAGCATTATGCTGTATACTGATAGGGAAAGATGCTTTACAGTTCAGTGAGTTGTCCAAATCTATCGCAATAACTATCTAAGTAGTTATTTGGCTTGCATTTTTGGGTGACGGTATAATACTGAATTGTTTCCTTGTCCCAAGAATAGTTTTTTGCCGCCCAATTTTGCGGGCCACAAAGGTTCAACAACGAAATGTTGATGGAGGTAATAGTCAAGATGTTGCATAAACGACTCAGGCAGGTATTTACAGCGGGTTTAGCCGCCACAATGCTGCTATCCACGCTGGTAATTGTCGCTAGCCCTGTGCTAATGGCTGCACCTGCTGCCCAGACTTTGCAGGCCGAAGAAGTTGCGGGCGTGCTTACAGGCGGTCAGTTTGCTAAGATCTGGTTGGGGCTGACGCCCACCAATCGTGGCGATACGGTAACGATCACCACAGAATGGGATCGAAACGCTCCCAGTACAAATGGCGTTGGCTTTTTTGTATTGGATCAGGATGGCCTAGCCAGTGTGTTGAATGGCAGCTCGAATGTCCGCGATGCCAACTTGTCGGCAGGGAGTAAGCTTTCTCCAACTGCACCAGACAATCAATTGGGCGCAGTAATTCAAGCAAGTGGTGGTGAATATACCATTGTGCTCTTCAACGACTCTGCCACCGATGCGAACTTTACGCTGCGTGCGACCAACGCGACGATCTCTGACGATGCGGGGCAGGTGCGTGACCTGCGTGCTGTACCCGTCGCAGAAGGTGCAGAAGATGAAGGCACAGCATCTGTTGAAGCTAGCACAGAAGTAACTACAACTGAGACCACAACCGAGACCGTACCTGCTGTTGAAACGCCCGCCCCTGCCGCGGCTGTGACAACGACGGAGACAGTAACGCCTACCGAGGCTGCTGTTACGACAACTGCCGAAACAACTCCGACAACATCCTCGGGTGTGACGTCAGTGGGTGGTGTGGTGCGCGCGCAGGAATTGCGCGGTGAATTGCCGGAGCAAAATGCTCAACACTATTTTGACCTGATGCCAAGTGAGCGCGATGGCGAAGTTGTCGTCACCTTGAGCTTTGATCCTCAAGATAGTAGCGAACTGGCACGACGGCTCAATTTCTGGGTACTAGATTCTGCGGGCTTCGCACGATATGCAGATGCTGGCTCAAACGTAGTGCTCAGTGAAATTGCCATTAGCGCAGGCAGCTCCGCTGTAGGCTTGGCCGACAATGAACGCCAGGCACGCTTCACTGCTTCTGGCCTTGGCCCCTATGTGGTAATTGTCTACAATAACTCTACTGTACCGGGTACTTACCGCCTGCGTGTTGATGGTGGTGTCTTGGTTGATGATTCTAATCAATCTTTGACAGCGCAAGAGGCCGCCACTGGCGTGAGTGCTACAGGCGCAGTTACAGGCACCGCTACAACGACCACCACAACTGGTACAACTGCTCCGGTTGCTGCTGCAACACCTAGCCCTAGCAATGGGCGTGTAGGTGAACCGGGTGGCACCTATGTGGTTCAGTCTGGTGATACTCTGAGCTTGATTACACGCGACATCTATGGCGAGGTTGGGCTGTGGGATGAGCTTTGTACCTTTAACAACCTGCCCGAATGTAACAACATTGAAGTTGGTCAGGAATTGCGCTTGCCCACCCGTGACGAAATCGGCGCTGGCATTGCGCCTGTTGCCACAGCGACCCCTGCTGGTGTAGCTGCCGCGGCGGCTGCAACTGCCACAGAGGAAGTTTCTGATACTTCTGAAGTGACGGCGACAACAGACGTGACGACAACAACCGATATCACAGACACCGCAACTACCACTGACACTGCTGATAGTGAGGCAAGCACTGGCTCCTCTGTGAACTTGATTGCTGCGTTGGAAGCCCAGGGCGGCTTTAGCACGCTCATTCAGGCTCTAGAAGCGGCTGGATTGACCACAGCTTTGGAAGGCACAAGTGAGTTTACCATCTTTGCCCCGACCGATGCTGCGTTTGCCAAGCTACCTGCGGGTGCATTGGATCAATTGTTGGCGAGTCCCACAGGTCAGTTGACCCAAATCTTGCTCTTCCATGTGTTGCCCGGAACAGTTACGTCGGCAGACATCACAAATGGAATGCAAGCCGTTACCCAACAGGGCAAGTCAGTAAACTTTGAGGTTGCTGGTGGAAATGTTGCTGTGAACGGCGCAATCGTCAGTAGTGCTGATATTGAGGCGAGCAACGGCGTTATCCATGTGATTGACACCGTCATTCTGCCCCCACCCGACGAAGCAGCGCCAGCCGCAACCGCAGCCCCTTGATTGCATAATCTGATTCATGTCTTGTGAATCATGTGAAGTGAAGAGGTTTGTGAAGCAAAGCTAGCCTGAATGTTTAGTTTTGTCGTGTAGCTGAAGGTTGATGTATGCTACTTAAATCGGCGGATGGTGAATAGCCATCCGCCGATTTTCTGTTTAAAGTCGTTTGTTCTGTTTCGTACATATGTGCTAAAATTCTCCTATGCCAAAGACCAGCCGTCCTGCCCGCACAAAACGCTCTGCGCCTCCTATTCCCTCTGCCGATGAGGATTTTGGAGTTGATTTTGACGATGATTTTGACGATGATACTTTCCCTTCTAATGAACAAGATGCAGATAGTGGGGCGAGTGGTGAGCAGGATGCGCCACTGGACGAGAACAGTGAGCTTGCGCTTACGGATCTAGCTGATTTCTTTAGCTCTACAGGCCCACTCTCAGAGGTGCTGGATGGCTATGAGCTGCGACCCAGCCAGTTGGAGATGGCGCAGGCGGTTAAGCGCACCTTGCTCAATCCCAGTGTGGCGTTGATTGAAGCTCCTACAGGCACGGGAAAGTCGATTGCCTATCTTTTGCCCGCAATTCTCAGCGGCAAGACCGTTGTGGTGGCAACCGCCAATAAGTCGCTTCAGAATCAGCTTTATACAAAAGATATTCCTTTTCTGCGTAAAGTGCTGAACCGTGAAATTAGTGCAATTGTGGTGAAAGGGCGCAGCAATTTTGTTTGTACGCATAAGTGGGAAAAAGAAGCGCAGGAGCAGCAACTTATTGCCCTTTACGATAAAGAAGATAGCCAGGTGGGGCAGATTCGCAGTTGGCTAGAGAAGACAGATACTGGCGATATTGATGACCTCCCTTTTGTGCTGAACCCGGAATTGCGTCCACGCGTTGTCTCGTTTGCGGATGATTGTTTGCACAATGACTGTCGCTTTCACGAGGATCAATGCTGGGTCAACCTCATGCGCGACAGCGCTGCCGAAGCGCAGATTATCATCACCAATCATCATCTGCTGCTCAATGCGTTAGAATTGGGCTTTGCCGGGGAGCGAATTTTACCTCCGGCATCGGTCTATGTGATTGATGAAGCCCATCAGCTAGAGCAGACGGCTACTGCGGTCTATGAGACGAATGTCACTGATTATACGGTGGAGCAATTGTTGGCGCGCACCGTCTTTCGTGACAATTTGAGCGAAGAAGAGTTGGATTCTTTGCGGATGTTCAATACGCTGGCTTTTCAGGAAGTCTCGAATCTGAGTCGTGACAATTCCTTTCGATTGGAAGTTGAGTTAGAGCAGATGCGTCGCCTGGGCAATGCCCTGCGCGATCTGCACCAGCGCATGAAGCAACGCAACCCCTATGCCGACAATCAACCCTCGGCAAAGATGGTGGAATCGGAAAAGCGTGGGGCCGCGGTGGGTGAGGCTGACAATAATGAGGGTGAGGCACGTCGCACCTATGAGTTGGCGTTGGAGGCACTTTCAAGCACATCCACCAAGGTGCTGACAATTTGGACAATGAAGCGAGACAGCGAGTTTGTGCGCTTTGTGGTACGCATTTTTGACCGTCGCCATGTGAGCATGGAGATCCATGCTGCGCCTATCAATCCCGCGGCGTTGCTGACTCAGCATCTCTTTCACGCCACCGACGAGCAAGGTAAGCCACTGCGTCGCACCGTGGTTTGCACGAGCGCGACGCTGGCGACAAATGGGGCATTTGCACATTTCAAGGCGCGTTGTGGCATTGAGGAGGCTGGTGAGGAATTGGTTTTGCCTACGGTCTTTGATTTTCCGCGCCAAGCTCTGCTCTATCAACCCGCGCTACCTGCCTTTAACTTTAAGTCGCCCGATGCTTATTACAATGCCGCTGCCCAAGAGATTGAGCGGTTGATTGAGGTGAGCCGCGGGCGCACGCTCTGCCTGTTTACTTCTTGGGGTGGCTTGCAACAGGTCAATGATCGCTTGCAGAATCCTGCGGCTGGGGTCATTTGGCCTTTGCGCGCCCAAGGGGATACACCACGCAATTCGTTGATCAAGTGGTTTATGGAGACGCCTAATAGTGTTTTGCTGGCGACTCGCTCTTTTTGGGAAGGTGTGGATATTCCCGGCGACGAACTGAGCTTGGTGGTGATGGATAAGTTGCCCTTCCCCACGCCGAATGATCCTTTGCACAGCGCACGTATGAAGGCATTAGAAGATTTAGGACATAGCAGCTTTGCCGAGTATATGACGCCGCTGATGACCCTGACGCTTAAGCAGGGCTTTGGGCGTTTGATTCGTCGCGCTGCTGATCTGGGCGTGGTGGCGATTTTAGATGAACGCTTGAGCAGCAAAGGCTATGGACGTCAGGCGCGCAAAGATTTGCCTCCGGCACGCTTTAGCCGAGATTTCCGCGATGTACATCGCTTCTATCAAAGTTCGCTGAATAGCACAGCCGAGTTTGCCTTGAATGTGTGGGCTAAACCAGCGATGAGCAGTAAGATGGTGGGGCTGGATGAGGGAACTGCGGGGACTATGCGCTGGCGCTGGCAATTGTTGCGTTTGGTGGATGGCAAGGCTGATAGTGTGGATGGCACCTTGCAGGGTGTTAGCGCGACGGAAGCCGAACTCCATGCCATTATTGCGGGGCTGATGGATCTGAAACGCCGGGTGGAGCAGGGCAAGCGCAAGCCGAGTGATTTCTCGGTGGAGGTGCGCTGCTCACTGCCTGCGGCTGAACTTGCGATTACGGGCAAGGTCTCTGCTTGGGCAGAGGCACGGCGCATTTGGGGCGGGCTGCACTTTGTATGGATTGACCGTACTTTGCCGAGCAGCCTATAGGGGCTGCGGTTTGTAGAAGCAGAGTCTAGAATAGAGCAGGGGAGAGCTTTCTCGGAGCGGCTAGAAGGGCTTGGCGCTCCGAGAAAGCTTTTTATTGATGGGCCTTACTCGCTGAGCATTTCTGGCGGCAGGTGCTCTGTGCGGTTTAGATAGCGCAGAAAGAGTGTGTCATTGGGTGCAAAGTCTACACAGGTAATGGCTGTGTTGTTGTGGAAGTAAAACAAGCGATTTTCTGGAATCTGGTTGAAGAGCGCCTTGAGCAGCGAATCGATAAAGGTGCCGTGCGAGACAATGGCAACCACAGATTTGACCCTACCCTCTAACTCTTCGTGGGCGCGTTGGCGCAGATCGCGCGCCACACGGATGGCGCGTGCATAGCAATCCTCTAATTCCTCATAGCCACTCTTCCACCAGCCCTCGTCGCTAATGCCCTCATGCAGTTCATAGTCCGGGTAGTCACGCGTAAAATCTTCACGCGTTAAACCCGCATGGTTGAGAAAGTTCTCCCCTGTGCGTGGGTTGCCCAAAAACATGCCCCCATGTTCATGGATATCGATCCAGATTTTGGGTTTAATCCCAATGGCTTCCGCCGTGGGCCTGGCAGTTTGCAGGGTACGCAGCATGGGGCTGCAGTAGAGATGGGTAATGCCATAGCTGCCTTTGCCACCTGGTGGGGCATCGGCAGGGGGTTCACCTGTCAGGTGGTCACCCAACAGTTGTGCTTGGCGCACACCTAGTTCGGTAATGACCGGGTCGGCGGTGCGCTGTCGCATATAGTCGGCATAGTCTAGATTTAGAGCAATCTTATTGTTGGAGGATTCGGCGTGTCGGATGATCAGTAGTTTCATGCGCGTCGAACTCTTTCTTGTCGCTTGAATTCTTTTTGTCTGACAGAATTTTGGTTTGATAGAGCGAAAATGAATAGGGCTCTATGTTGGGCTTGCAGCGCGGGTGCGGAGCCAATGCAACAGTGCACAGTACCCTTGCGGCAAGATACACCAACTCTATGGGGAGACCAAATCTAGCCACTTGAGGCTGTGCTATAATCAGGATTCTACTGGCTTTCCATTCCAGCAAGGAACTATACGCTAAAGGGGATAGTATATCGTGTCAAAATCTGAAGCATTTACAACCCTCATCGACACAGTCGATGTGGCTGCCCATCTGGATGACCCAGACTGGGCAATCATTGACTGTCGATTCTTATTGAACGATCCTGAACTTGGACGTAAGCAGTATCTTGATGCCCACATTCCGGGTGCGGTCTATGCCCACTTGGACGAGGACTTATCTGGGCCAATTATTGCGGGAGAGACAGGCCGTCATCCCTTGCCCACTGTAGAGACTTTTGCGGCGACGGTTGCAAGCTGGGGAATTGATGAGAAGGTGCAGGTTGTGGCGTATGATGGCGCGGGAGGCATGGTGGCTGGGCGGCTCTGGTGGATGCTGAATTGGATTGGGCATGAGCGCGTTGCTGTGTTGGATGGCGATTTTCGTGCTTGGCTTCATGAGAGACGCCCAACTACAGAGGGCGAAGAAACGCGTCCTGCACGCAACTTCAGACCTCACCCGCATCCAGACCGGGTGGCGACTGCTGATGATCTGCTGGCGCATTTGAATGATCCCAAC
>JBBQIG010000227.1:0-7677 GCA_038324715.1 Anaerolineae bacterium
GTGTAGGTAATTTGAGATGGTAGCCGCACCATCATTGTATGACCATAGCTCGTGCAGTGTGGAATTGCAGATGGTTGTGTGGATCGTGGCTGGCTGAAAGATGGGAGTGGTGATGTTGCGCTGGTGAAAATGGACAAACGACTCGCCAAATTCTCCGGCACGGTGCCGCTCTAGGCAGCGTGAGAGCAATTCACCCGTGATTTCGATGCCGATCAGGTCGGAGTCGGGGAAGTCGTTTGCTACACGTACTAGCAGCGCACCATCGGCACATCCTTCATCGACAATTCGACCAGGGACTATATGCGATGCAATGTCACGGTACTTGAGGTCGATGATCGCCTCGTTGCTCATTGCCTGTGCATAGGTAGAGTAATTTCTTGAGGTGGTCAGTGAACCTTCGTCAGTGAGCAGCGGGTCGTGCCAAAGGCGGAAGATGCGCCGTGTCACTTCTGGGAAGTCGCGCCAGAGTGCATAGGTGACGGGAGAAAGTTCCGAACGAAGGTGTGGATGCTCGCGCCAATCTTCACCCTGCGTCATAATAGCGCTCAATAGCTTTTGTGGGGTAAGTGGCTGGGGGGATTCTGTGGCTTCGGCAGGGAGAATTGCATAGCCTAATGTTTGGAACATCTTTGCAATTGGAGCTGTCGAGGTCAGAACTATTGTATTTGTCGGGGTCAGATCCAAATTGCCTTCGGTTTGTTCCGTAATTTCCTTTAGGAGTATCGCTGCAAAGCGTGTGCTGGGTGTGTAGTGGGGAATGCCAAAGATGCGGTAGCCGATTCGGAAATGCTGTGCGAAGTCGCTAGCGAAGCGATCGATGCCGATTG
This sequence comes from Anaerolineae bacterium, assembly GCA_038324715.1. Lineage (GTDB taxonomy): Bacteria > Chloroflexota > Anaerolineae > Caldilineales > Caldilineaceae > QEUY01. The sequence continues at coordinate 828 of JBBQIG010000227.1, forward strand.
CGCGGATATGAAATGGAATGGGGTTGTAACGGGTAAATTGATGGTTGGCTGAGGTGACAGCAAAGACAATTGTGTCAATTGGCTCCGTTACCTGAAGTTGAGGCCCGTGCAGGAAGGTAAGACGATCCAGTGGGGATTGCACCACCGCGCGCAAATACTGCTCCTGAAAAACAGTTTGGAGCAAGTGACGACCTGGAAAGAGCAAGATTGTCATTAATTTGTCGTTGGATGTTCGGCTGTAGTTATTCGGCTGTGCTGGTTGCTAGGGTGGTGGTGCTAGCCGGGGGTTCAATCACGTTGCAACCCCAAGATTCTAGATGTGTGCTGATGAAGCGGATTATGGCCTGATGGGTGCTGTTGCCGCGACCTTCAACCATTATGGGTTCTCCGAAAGCAAAGCGCACAGGTAGGGAGACATCCACCTTGCCGAACTCTTTGATCAGTTTGCCGATGCCCCACGCATCACTGCGCACGGCAACAGGCACAATCGGAACCCCAGCTTGTCGAGCAAGCTTTATGCCAATTGTATTGAAGTGGGCGGGATCAAAGGTGGTTGTGCGCGTGGTTTGAGGAAAGACGATAATCGATCGTCCCTTTGCCAAGTGGGCTGCACCTTCACTGAGGACGCGCACCAAGTCTTCGCGCGGGTTGACGCGGTCTACCACGATGGGGTCGCGCGATAACATCATGTGCTTGAAGATTGGGATTTCCACAATCGAACGCTTGACGACAAAAGTGAGATCCTTGACCGGCTGAAGGATGCCGGGAAGGATGATTGTCTCGAGTGTGCTCATGTGGTTTGCGACAATGACACAGGGGCCGGGGATTTGGGCAAAGACGTCGAGACCAGTGATTTGGATATTGGCTCCAGTCTCTTCGAGCGCGCGCATTACTGTGAGGCTACTGTGATACCAACCGGTGTCATCATAGTCGCTGCGCTTGGCGCGCAGCCCATACTTGATCACGGCATGAATGAAGGCTGTGTAGAAAAAGAGTGAAGGAAAGAGACGTGCTAAGAAGCCAGGCTTCCAAGGAAGAGTGCTATAGTTTCCCTCTTCATCGGCTAGAGAGGTAATGGTCGGTGGAATTCGGTTGAGTGGGCGCATAAGATATGGTTAGTCGCTTGCTATTTTTGAATGCTTTTGAGGCAGTGGGTGCATAACGCTACAGAATTGTGCTCGAAACGCCACGCAACAACGGGCTGAAGACAAGCTGTTGCGAATGAGTTGTCCAAATCATGTAAGCGTATGATAGTCAAGCAGGGGTAAGGCGTCAAAGCGGAACTAGGGTAGAATTGCACAGCCATGGGTTTTCTAGTGGCGGAAGCCAGTTAACGAGAAAGAATGCCAGCATGCTGGATCTGTCGGGAATTACTGAGCGGGTGGCTGCAATTGATTTTGGCGCGAGTAATACGGATGCTGCGGCGGTAATTGACGGAAAGTTGCGGGTGTGGAGCCGACGTAGTGAGGGGACACTGACGATTGCCACCGTGCAGACAATCTTGGCTGCTGGCGGTGTTGAACTTTCCTCTCTAGAATTGTTGGCGGTTACTGGAGGGCATCATCAAGCCCTGCCGGAGCAACTTGGAAGTGTGCACGTTGTGAAGGTAGCAGAATTACCCGCAATAGCACGGGGTGGGCAGGCTTTGGCTGCGGGGGGATGGAATCTACCCCAGGAGCCAATGTTAATCGTCAGCGCAGGGTCGGGTACGGCACTGGTGTCGGCGCGAGAACGAGCCTATCAGCATATAACTGGCACAGGTGTGGGGGGTGGTACGCTGTTGGGGTTAGGACGGCTGTTGCTGGGTACAATTGATCCTGTTGAAATTGATCGGATGGCACAAGCGGGTAAGTCCAATGGTGCTGATTTATCCATTCAAGATATTGTTACGGGGCCGATTGGTGCGTTGCCCGCTGATGCAACCGCCATCAATTTTGGGCGCATTGCACGCCTGGCTGAGATGCCCAGCCAAGATGATCTAGCTGCGGCGCTTGTGACGATGGTTGGGCAGGTGATTGCGACGCTTGCGGTCAATGCTGCGCGTGCTGCACGCGTGGAGCGCGTGGTGGTGACTGGGCACCTGACAGATATGCAGACGATGTACGCGACGATGGAGCGTGTGGGTGCCTTTTTTGGCTTGCCACTCGACCTTTTCGCCGAGGCTGGTTATGCGACGGTTACAGGAGCCATGCTTCATGCGCTCAAAAGGTGAGGCTAGGCATAATGTTGGCTGTGACCCAGGCATCGAATTCGCTGAGTAGTTGGTTTCGTCTCGATGCGGGGAGTGCTGCCGCAATAAAGGCATTACGTGCGATGCGGGCGACATCTGCGAGAGAATAGCCAAACTCATCGACCAAGATGGTGTATTCGTGCGTTAGGTCTGTGTTGAAGAGTGGTGGATCATCGCTGTTGATTGTGACAAGCAGGCCCATGCGATCGAGGTGTGGAAATGGATGCAGAGCTAGCTTCTTATAGTTGTGCAAGCAGATATTGCTTGTGATGTTAACTTCCAGGGGTATTTGATGTTGATGAAGATAGGCTAGTAGCAACGGGTCTTCGATCGAACGGACTCCATGCCCGATGCGCTCTGCACCCAGCGCATGGATTGCCCCCCAAACGCTTTCGGGGCCAGCCAATTCGCCTGCGTGGGGAAGGGAGATTAAACCGGCTCGACGTGCTTGGTCAAAGGCGTGGGCGAAGTAGGCTGCTGGTGCACCAACTTCGTTGCCGCCTAGGCCAAAGCCAATGACGCCGTGCTCGCGCCCTGCAAGCGCATAGTCCAGCGTGATCTCGGCTGGTTGCGGATCATAGTGCATATTGTTCCGGCTGTGGGGGGTCAGGTTTTTGAAACTAAAGTTGCGAGCAATGTCAAAGATCCAAACGATTTCCACTCCGTACTGCTGATGCGCCAGAGCACGCCCGCGGTCTAGGCCGTCAAAGATATCATCAATAGTTAAGCCCTTATTCAGCAAGTGCGTGTGGGTGTAGGGTGTGAAGGTGACTTCGGCATAGCGTATTTGCTGACGTGCCATTTCTGCGCCAAAAGCGAGCGTGATCAGTGCCAAGTCGTCGGGTGTACGTAGCAGGTCAGAAATTGCCGTGTATATTTCTATGAAGTGCGGAAAATTAGTGAATTGAAACCATTCTTTCAGGCTTACCTCATCTCTACCTGGTAATCTACCTCCGCGGTTATGGCGGTGTGCCAGTTCGAGCAGGGTAGCGGGTTGAATGGCTCCCTCTAGATGTACGTGTAATTCAACCTTGGGCATGGATTGTAGCAAGGTATAGTGGGCCGAGGCTCTGGTAGAGTCATTGCTGGGCATGTAGGTTCGGCAGTCGATCCAAGCGTGGATTGTGGAGTCTAGGTGTTGAATGTGTAAGGGTTTGTGGGATTGTATGTCATTCCATGGTGATTAAACAAACAAGTAGAGAAACTGCTGCAACTGAGTTTGGAGGTCGAGCGCAGGCGATTAACGTGCGAGCCATTCGGCGAATGGTTTGGCGCGTGGGTGGTTTGGTTCTGCTGGCGATTGCGCTGGGAAGTAGTAGTATTCCTGCCGAGTTGGCACAACGTTATGCCTTTTCCCAAGCTATCACTAGCCTGAGATGGGACTTGGTGGAATGGGAAGTCAATGCATTGTGGGAAAAGTTGGAGGCACAAGTAGAGAAGCCTGCTGATGAGGTGCCGCCAACGGTTGGACCTCGATTGGTGCAAGAATATTTGGAACGTGCTGGACGGATTGGGCAAATTGAAGGCGAACTCGAGCGACGCTCCAGCATTGGCTATGATCAAACATTGGCTCCTTCAAGCGCTGAGTTAACCATGGAGTTAGGTGGGCTGCGTGAGATTCAGGCCGAAACGCGGGCGCGGGTGGAGCAACTGATAGAACGGCAAATCGCCAGCCAGTTGTCGGAGGCTGGTTTTTTAGGGCTTGGCGGGGTTTGGCCCCCAGTACGGTTCACCTTTGTTGAACCGCCCCAAAAGCTTGTGGTAAGCCGCCGAGATGAGATTGAAACGATCTACAGTAAGATGTTGATGGCGGGTATGGGATTGCCAGTGATTGAAGAGGTTGAAGGAGAAATTAACCAGCAGCGCTATGCTACTGCCTATATTACTGATATTGGCGGACTTGGCGCATTTCCCACAATGGTGGTGGATCGTGCCAGTTTGCAGTGGGTGTTAAGCACGGTGGCACATGAGTGGACACACAACTATTTAGTCTTTTATCCATTGGGTTGGAATTATTTTGCGAGTCAAGATTTGACGACGATGAACGAGACTGTGGCTGAGATTGTAGGTAACGAGATCGGTGACTATGCACTTGCTCAATATTATCCAGAAGAGGTCATACCTGATCTGCCTGTGGTCCCCGAAGTTTTACCTGAAACGCTGCCTTTTGATTTTCGAACGGAGATGCGGATCACGCGGCTGGAAGTTGACCGACTTTTGGCGGCAGGTGATGTTGTGGCTGCAGAGGCTTATATGGAAGCACGTCGCCTTGAATTTATTGAGAACGGCTTTCCACTCCGTGTACTCAATCAGGCTTATTTTGCATTTCATGGAAGTTATGGAACCAGCGCCGCTAGTACCAGCCCTATTGGTCCCAAGATGGAACGCTTGCGCGATCTGATGCCTGATGTAAAGACTTTTTTGGAAACAGTGCGAAGTTTCACCAGTGTTGAGGATTTGGATCAAGCTCTGATCGAGTGGGGCGCTGCGACGGAGGATGTTCTGTAGAGTGAATTGAGCGCTACTTGGTGGTTTTTGATCCCCTAGAAACCTTATGACGGGCGGTTTAAGTACAGTTTTACAAGTTGTTATGAAATAAGAACGGGCTAACATAGGGGCACAGTCCCTACCTATTCCTGCAGGACTTATAAACGTGTACTTATGTGAAATTCAGGGGTGAATTAGAAATGACCTTCCTCGGAGCTTAAAGAGTCTACTGCAAAAAGGGTAGGGTCTGTGGGCAACAGGGAAGGTCGCGCGAAAACGGGAAACAGGTTACAATTGGTAGGGTAATGCAAAGCACAAGAAAACCAACTATCGAGAGCAAAGCGCCATGTTTCGAGAGAACAAACAACATCTACAAGGACAATTATACAGCACGCTAAGCGAGTTGCCTGAAGCGCAGCGACACCTGCTTGAAGGGTCATGGGCTGGGGTCTTTCGACAGCAGGTCTTCATGCAACTGGACGAGTCAGCTTTTGCTGTGTTGTATGCAAGCGAGGCCTCACGCCCGAATGTGCCGGTGAATGTGTTGCTGGGACTGGAGATTCTCAAATCAGGGTTTGGGTGGACGGATGAGGAGATGTACCAAGCCTTTCTGTTCAACTTGCAAGTGCGCTATGCGTTGGGTTACGAGCAACTGGGTGCGGGCTACTTTGCCATGCGCACTGTGTATGAGTTGCGCCGTCGCTTGCGCAAGTGGATGCAGCAGACGGGTGAGAATCTAGTTGAAGCCGCCTTCCAGCAGATCACGGATGGGCAAATCAAGACACTGGCGCTCAAGACCGAGACCCTGCGCATGGATTCGACCCAAATTGCCAGTGACATCTGCAAGTTCAGTCGGCTGCAACTGCTGGTCGAGATTCTGCAACGGGTGCAGCGGATGCTCAGTGCGAGCGACCGTGAGCGCTATGCAAGTTTGCTTGCTCCCTATCTGGCCACAAAGGCCAGTCGCTATGTCTACCGGCTCAAAGCCAGTGAAACGGATGAACGTCTGGCTGCCATCGGTGCGGTGATGGCGGGGCTGGTGGTCGAGTTAGCCGCGGACTACGCCCCAGAGAGTGCCTACAGCTTGCTGGTGCGCGTCTTTAACGAACACTTTGTGTGTACAGAGGGCGAAGCGCACCTCAAAGCCCATGCCGAAGTCGGGGTCTGGTCGCTGCAATCCCCCGACGATCCGCAAGCGACCTTTCACCGCAAGCAGGGGCAAACCTACCGCGGCTATGTGGCCAACATCACCGAGACATGCGACGCAAGCAACGCGCTCCAACTGATTGTCAAGGTGCAAACTGCACCCAATGCGACTGACGATGCCCAGTTACTGACGGCGGCGTTGCCTGAGTTAGTCGAACGGACGGACGTACAAACCCTCTATACCGATGGCGGCTACAATGGCCCGAGTGTCGATCCTCTCCTGGACGAGACAAAGATTGAGCACATTCAGACGGCGCTGCGCGGTGCACAACCTGACCCAGGGTGTGTCAGCTTGATGGACTTTGTGATTGAGACCGACGCCGCCGGTCTTCCCCTGACGCTGCTCTGTCCACAAGGGCAACGCATTGTTGTGCAGCCCGGTCAAGCGCCGGGTCGTTTCATTGCACGTCCTGACCCAGCCCACTGTAACGCCTGTTCCCTCCTGGCACGTTGCCGAGCACGGCCCAAACCAAGCGCCAAGACACCCACCCTCTACTTTCACCAGCGCGACCTCCTCCTGGCTCAGAAGCGCCAAGCCATGGCCGCGGCTTCTCCCTGCCAAGGCAATCCCCGTGCTGCGGTCGAAGCCACGATCCGTTCGCTCAAACATCCCTTTCGCCACGGCAAGCTCTTGGTGCGCGGCGCTTTCCGCATCGCTTGTCTGCTGCTTGGCTCTGCCCTCATGGTCAACTGCCTGCGCATTTACCGCAATACCCTGGCCAAACCGAACAAACGTAGAGCTTTGCTCGCTTTTTCTGACCTCTTCGCTTGTCTCATCGCCCATCTAGGCCACTTGTGCCCTTGTTTTCGCTTTGCTCCGCGACAGACTCAACCTTATTCTGTTCCCGTCTCTGCCTTTACTTTTGCGCTCATTTCCTTATTTCAACCCTTCCCTGCTGCCAACATTGCCTTTTTGCACTAGACTCT
>JBBQIG010000228.1:0-7670 GCA_038324715.1 Anaerolineae bacterium
GGTCTTTTCCGAGCACTCATTGCCTATACCAACCTCGATTACGGTATGCTTAATGCAATGGCGTTACTCTACATGTTGCCCTCCTTCCTGATCTTCATCTTCGCCCGCCAATACCTGATCAAGGGCACAATGGCAGGGGCAATGGCAGGACAGTAAGAGCATGCGATTGACGAGGACTATACACTAGGAGGCATCTGCCCTCGCCTGATAATCTTTTGGTTGCGATATTTGAAGGCAATGTTGTTCTAACAAAGATGGAGGTGAAAGCGAATGTCTACATCTACACAGTGGCAGTTAACCCTTGAGGCGGCAACTCGTTATCAACAAGTTATTGTCCCTGCGATTCTTGGGCCGTTTGCACGGGCACTTGTGGAGTGGGCTGCGCCGCCCATTGGCGCAACCGTCCTTGATGTTGGTTGTGGCACGGGAGCCGCGGCCCGCTTTGCCGCTGAACAAGTAGGCCCTACAGGTCATGTCGTGGGTGTGGATGTAAATGGCGGCATGATTGCAGAGGCGCGTTCGCTGCCCGTAGGTCAGGGAGCGGCAATTGAATGGCACGAACAAAGTGCTTATTCACTCCCACTGCCCGAGCAAACCGTCGATGTAGTCATCAGCGCGCAAATGGTGCAGTTTCTACAAGACAAGCCTTTAGGTCTGACCGAGATGCACCGCACCCTCAAGCCTGATGGACGCGTCGCCTTTAGCGTATGGTCTGATCCCCAGGAGAACCCTTATTTCCAGGCGCAGGTAGAAGCATGTACTCAATACTTGGGTCCAGAAGTCGCTGCTGGATTAAGGGCTGGATTTGCTTTGTCTAGTGCGGATGATATTTATGCGCTACTTGATGCCGCGGGATTTACCCAGATCGAAGTAATCAACCAGCAACTCGATCTGCCGCTGCCAGATCTACAGGATTTTATACCCAGACATTTGGGCGCAACCCCACTGGCTGCGCGATACAACGCTGCACCCCCATCTACACAGCAAGCCCTGATCGAAGAGATGACCACGCAACTGGCTTCCTATACAACCAATGGGCGTGGGCAAGTGCCATTTCGCTCGCATTTTGCCAGAGCAATAAAGCCAGAGCCATAACAGTCTTGCCTGGCATGCGGAGACTAGGGGGCTGCACCTACAACATTCAGCCTGCCACAGGCAGAGAGATTGTAAACGTAGTCCCTTCTCCCAGGTGGCTGGCAACCGTAATGACCCCCTGGTGCATCTCCACCAGTGATTTTGCGATGGGCAACCCCAGCCCCGACTCACCAGTCTGACTGCGTGCGCGGTCGCCTCGATAAAAGCGCTCAAAGATATAGGGCAGATCATCGGGCGCAATGCCAATGCCGCTATCTTGCACCTGCAATCTCACCTGTCCATCTGCCATCTCCCCGCGCAACGCAATTTGTCCACCCGCCGCAGTGTAACGCAACGCATTGCTCACGAGATTGCTCAATACTTGCTGCATGCGACTTGGATCAACCTCTACCTCTGGCAAGTCGCTAGGTGCAACCACACGTAACTGAACTCCTTGCTGCTCAGCTTGCACACGGTGAGCAGCGGCAGTCCGTTCCAGTAATTCACGCGCAGGGGTATGGCAGCGATCCAGCGGTAGCTCGCCTGCATCCGCCAACGACAACATGCGCAGGTCATCAATCAAGCGGCTGAGGTGCTGCGCTTCGTCATGCAGAATGGCGTAGATGGAGGGATCCCCCGCAAACTTCCCATCATGGAGCGCCTCGGTATAACCCAAGATTACACTCAGGGGTGTCCGCAGATCATGGGCTATATCCGCGGTCATCTGGCGGCGCAGATGCAGCGAATGGGCAAGATCGGTACTCATCTGGTTAAATGCGCTGCCCAACTCGCCCAACTCATCCTGTGTGCGGACATTCACCTGCGCCCCAAATTCGCCTTGTGCCATCGCACGCGTCGCAGCGGTGAGCGCACGAATGGGGCGCGCCAACGTGCGCGCCAAAAACAGCCCCAAGAGCAGCGCAATGGCAATCGCGATTGAAATACCAACCAGAATCGCATGCAACGTGCGGCTGAAAAATTCTGCTTCGGGCGAGCCATCGGGTATGGGCGGAAAACGAAAGAGCAGCCAACCGGCGGTTCTGTAATTCACCACAATCGGTAGCCTGCTGATGGTATTAAATCGCTCCTCTTGATTCGGTGGTATTGAATAGATGGGGGTCTGGCTTTCGTCCAACAAGCTCACCATGACAAAGCGTCGTGTGCGCTGCCCTGGTCCGGGTACTGGCTCATGGGCAAGGCGCTCTCGCTCTATCGCCAGCAGAATTTCCTCTGCACCTTCCCAACTGCCATGTTGTTCATAATACGCGGCTAAGGCTGGCACCAACGTTGTGCCATAGCGTTCCATGACGAATCGTTCAAACTCATTGCGCGTCTGCCAGCCAATTGGCGCTGCCATTAACAAGAGCGCAGCAATGCTCACGCCCAAAAAGGCAAGCAGCAATTTGGATACGAGCGAGCGCATCGGATTCAACTTCTGTAAGTGGTTTTGAAAGGCTGCTTTGTTCTGAAACAGAGCCAGATTCACAAAGTCGCTCCCACAGCGGTAAAGCGATAGCCGATGCCAAAGACGGTTTCAATATAACGTGGGTTGCGCGAATTTGATTCGATCTTCGCGCGCAGATTGCGTACATGCACATCAATCGTACGCTCATAGCCTTCATAGGTCATGCCCTGTACCCGATCCAGCAATTCCGCCCGTGTGAAGGCGCGGCCTGGATGCGACATCAGCGCAGCCAACAGATCAAATTCGGAAGGCGTGAGGTCGATTCGCTGATCATCTACCTGCACCATACGGGTGCCGCGGTCGAGGATAATACCTGCTGCGCGCAATTGCTCTGGCACAGGCGGCACTTGCCCTGTGCGCCGCAGCACAGCGCGCACGCGTGCCGTCAGTTCACGCAAGCTAAAAGGCTTGCTCACATAATCATCCGCCCCCAATTCCAAACCCAACACCTTGTCTTGCTCGTTCACTTTCGCCGTGAGCACGATCACAGGTGTGCTTCGCTCCTTGTTGTGCGCCTTCATGAACTCAAAGCCATCCATCTCTGGCATCATCAAGTCGAGAATGATCAAATCGGGTGGCACTTGACGCGCCGCAAAGAGTGCTTCGCGCCCGTTGATGGCGGTCGCCACCTCAAAGCCTTCCTGGCGCAAATAACTTTGGAGCAACATCCGCAGTCGCTCATCATCATCTACTACTAGAATATTCTTTGTCACTGCATTACCTCAACTCTTGGGAGCCTATTTCACGACGACACTGCTGTGCTCAAAATTCTCGCTATTGCGCCCAACTTACCGCCTGTTCGCCGCCAAAGGTATAGCTGATTTCCAGATCAAGCGGCAGAGGTCGCTGGTTCGCGCCATCTGCATCCATCACCCACACCCGCCATGCACCTGCTTCATGGCTATCGGCACGATTGCTCAAAAAGAGAATGTGTTGCCCGTCGGGACTCCACGCAGGCGCTACGTTGCTGGGCAGTTCATCTACCAGCGTGGTCACGGGACGCGTCAAAGCAGTTCGCCCGCTGACATCGGGGTTCACGGTGAAGATCTCCCAGTGACTTGCTTCCTTGCCCATATAAACAATGCGCCCACCTTGTGGTTGCCAATCTGGGTCATCATAAGAAGGCTTCAGATAGTTATAGATCACCTGTTGATTTTCTGCATCTGGGGTATCTGTGGTGATCTGCAACCCTGCTGCCGATTGATAGACAATGCCTGCCTCATTCCAGTCGGCGGCACGCGCCGTATCCAGCGCGGCAATATCGCGATAATTGTTGCCATCTCGATCCACGCGCGCTAATTTGTATTGATAGACTTTCGCGCGCTCCACATCGTCGCCAAAGCTCACAGTATTGCCATCCGGCCCGGTGGGTGCATCAATACAGACTGGGCCAAGTTGATAGCATCTATTAAATTCATCACTGCGCGTAAAGAGAATCCACTGACCATCAGGGCTCCACTTAGGGCTTGAAAGACGGGTGCGCCCAGAGAAGATCAGCCGTTCATTGCTGCCATCAATGTTGATCAGATAGACGCCATTTTCGCCCCCATCGCGCACAAAGGCAACCGTTTGCCCATCAGGGCTAATGGCTGGATCAAAGCCGTTGCTCAAAGGCCAGAGCGCGCCGCTGCTCAAGTTGTACCCATAGCTCATACCGCCAGGGCTACTCTGGATGACCAGGGTGCCACGTAAACCAGTTGCCGCCGCGCCCACCAGTGCGGTGGTCTGAGAAGATTGTGCCGGTGCTGTTGCGGCTGTAGGTGCCGGCGGCGGAGCGAACTCTGTAACAATAGGGACGGCGGTCACATCTCCATCCAGCGTCAAATACTCAGCAGTAACCCAGCCCATCGCGCCATCGCCCCGATCAATCTGGATCCATGTCGCGTCTGCTGTGCGCCCAGTCAGAGGGTAGCTTTCTCCTGGCAGCGCCTTACCCACAATCGTGTAGGTCGTGCCAGGGCCGCTGCGTATGTTGAGCCGGTCATCGCCACTTGCCACCGTGCCCATCAATGTGCTGGTCACAGCCGAAGTTGCAGTGATGGGTGCGGTCGGGCTGATGAGTGCCGCATCGCCTGGAACTGGCTCAGTTTCTGCTGGCACACTGCTATCGACGGTTGGGGCTGGCAATGCCGTTGTGTCACTGTCGGTTGTGTCACTGTAGACAGATAACAGCTCTATCCCCACCGCAATCACCTGCTCCACGCGTAGCCACCCGCTTGTGCCATCCGCCGTTTGCCCCATGATCCACGCCTGATCTTCTGTGCGACCACTGGCAGTAAAAACCGTGCCTGTGGTTAAGGTCGTCACCACTTCACCCTCTGGTGTGCTGTAGAGCGATGCGCCACCAGGGCGTACAATCACTGGACCACTCACAGGGTTTGCCGCCTGTGCAATGCCAACAGGGGCAAGGATAAGCAATGCTGCCAAACTAACCGTTAACAAATATGTGAACCAGCGTAGTGGCTGCTGTAAAGGTGAATTGTGTACCATAATCGGTCTCGATTACCTAGAAATTCAATAAAGTATGTAGAACTTTCCAACTAGCAAGCGTCTGGCTGCAATCAATTAGTTTGATTAGGGTTGTTGAGGCCCACCCTCTCTATTGCCACCCGACCGGCTGCCTGGAGGCCCAAATCCCTCCGGAAGTCCGCTTTCCTCATCCACTAACGAAGTCACTGACCCAATTGCCGCATCCCCTGCTTGAATTTCCAGGGATTCAACCACAACCCATTCACCCTGGATCGAGCCAGTGGTGACAGGAATAGAGATCGTTTCTCCATTGCGTACAACGGCAATCTGTGCCTGTCCGTCTACCCTATTCACAGCATTGAGCGGGGCGAGCCAGCCTGATGCAATTTCTTGATTTTGCAACGTGGCGACTGCGGTCATCCCCGCGCGCACGCCGCGCAGATCCTCCTCGACCAATTGAATTGTCACAGGGTAATTGACGACACTCTGCGCCGGGTCGCTGGCTGGAGACATCTGGCTGACAGTTCCTGCAAAGCTCTGCCCTGGTAACGCATCCAGCATAATCTCGGCAGGTTGGCCCACTTGCACCTGCTCAATGTCCACTTCCGAGACATTCACAGTTAGCTCGAGGTTGCCCACATCCGCCATTGTTGCCGCCAGCGTTCCCGGTGAAACTTGCTGTCCCTTGGCTAAATCAAGCGCCAAGATTGTCCCTGCCATGGGCGCACGCACTTCGGTATTGGCGAGGTCGGCAATGGCGTTGTTCAGTTGGAGCTGCGCTTGGGCCAGTTGCACACGAGCTGTTTCTAACGCAGAGGTATTGCCCCCTGCCTGTAATTGCTTTAAGCTGGACTCTGCGCTGGCAACTTGTGATTGCGCGTCGGCAATCTCGGAAGTGTTGGGCCGGGCAAGGAGAGTATCCACCTGCTCTTGTGCGCTTTGAATGCTACTCAACGCCGACTGGAGATCGCTGGTCGAAGCCGGTGCAGTGGATTCCTCATAGGCCGCTTGCGCGTTCTCATAGTCCAGGGTAGCGGTCTGAAGCGTCGCCGCTTCTGAGGTCATCCCCGCATCATTGCGCCATGCAATGCCATCATAATTGCTCTGTGCCTCTTGCAGCGTCACTTCCGCCTTGCGGAGGGCTGTTGCAAGCTGTGTTAATTCTGCCTGGGTCGGGCCTGCCTGGAGGTCTTGATAGGCCGCTTGGGCAGCACTCAGACTGGCATTCGCCGCAGCAATCTCTGATGCACTTGGCCCTGCCATCACATCCGCCAACTTCTCTTCAGCCGCGCGCAGACTTGCTTCTGCCGCAGCAATCTCCAAAGGGTCAGCCCCATCGAGTTGATCGTCATAATCGGCTTGGGCAGCCATTTGATCCAACAAAGCTTGTTCCACTGCACGTTCAGCGTCTTGAGAATCTAACACCACCAGCAGATCGCCAGCTTCCACACTGTCGCCTGCCTTCACCAACAGTTCGCGTACAAGCCCGCCAACTTGAATCACCACCTGCTGTTCCGACGCCAATGCGAGATTACCTGCCGCGCTCACCACGCCGATGGCAGCAGAGGCCTCACGCAACTGAACAGTTGTGGCAGTTGCCCCAGCGTTTGCACCAGTGGGCGCACTACTTTGGGCAGACAAAACGGGTGCAATTTCACCCGCCGCGCCTCGCGCCAACATCGAGTCCACCCACCCCGATTTGGCAGCAGAATAACCCGCGCCCAACAAGAGCACGATTGCTAGGAATATTCCCGCCCATCGTAGCAGGCGTCCAAAAAATGATTGCTTCTTCATACGTTGCCTCACAAACTTGAGCAAACTATTAAAACTGCACCTACCTACTGCTGTCTGATGCAAATCGCATTCGCTAGCCGCATAGCCCGTTACCGTGCTACTCATAGCTATTCATAGCGCAGTGCATCAATGGGGTCTAGTCGTGTGGCGCGCATGGCTGGATAAAGACCAAAGATCAGCCCGCTCCCCGCGCTCACCGAAAGGGCGAGAATGATTGCACTCATGGGAATGACTAATCGGAAGGTAGAATTTGGCACCAGACTCACCACTCCGGCGATTCCAAAGCTCAACGCGATCCCGAGCAGCCCACCAATCACCGTAAGCACCAGGGCTTCGACCAAAAATTGAAAGAGAATGTCACTGTCGTGAGCGCCCAATGCTTTGCGTAGCCCAATCTCTTTGGTGCGTTCAGTCACCGTGACCAACATGATATTCATAATGCCAATGCCACCCACGACAAGGCTCACCGCACCAATGCCGCTCAATAGCAACGTAATCGTGCCAGTTATGTTAGAGAGTACTTCCAGTAGACTGGCTTGATTGAAGATGTTAAAATCATTCTCCGCATCGGCTGCAAGCCGGTGGCGCAACCGCAAAGTCTCTTCAATCTGCAACATGGCTGCATCCACACGCGTTTCGTTGATGGCTGACACGCTAATCGTAGAGACTGTGTACTCGCCTCGATAGCGCGGCGCATTAAAGAGCCGCCCTTGGGCAACACCCAACGGCACAAAGGATTGGTCGTCGAGGCTGCCAAAACCTGAGCCACCGGACTCTGTTAGCACGCCAATCACGGTAAAAGGCTCGTTGTTGATCCGCACTGTTTGATCCACCGGATTCGTTTGCCCAAAAAGATCCTCGCTGACAT
>JBBQIG010000229.1:0-7669 GCA_038324715.1 Anaerolineae bacterium
AACATTCATGCATGAATTAGGCCACAATTTTGGTCTCACCCACAGCGGAACCCCGCATGACAAAATAACTAACAAACCAAACCACCTCAGCGTGATGAACTATTTATTCCAAATGAGTGGGTTACTAATAGAGAGTCCTTATGCGCGCTTTGACTATGTAGATCAACCTTTATTCGATCTTGACGAACAAGCACTCAGTGAAAACAAAGGGCTCATGATTCCACCTGGAACCACTCACTTACTCGGCACACGCCACTATTGCAATGCGATATTGACTACGACCACCAATGTTCACAAGATCAATTGGAACTGTTTAGATGGGATCAGCACGGATAGAGTGATTGAAAGCGACCTCAACAATGACAAGGGCGATGCCTCGGATGACAATGACATCCTGACTGTCGCCAGTGAATGGGATAGATTGATCTTCACCGGCGGAAATCTCAACCGCCAACGCAATCTTGTCAACAGCCGCATTGTGCTAGTACCTGTGATCAATCCACTGGATGGCGCTGTCACACGCCATCCCTATTACACGACGCAAGAAAGCACTCCGTTGTCCAAGGGCCATCTTGAACAGGAACTTCAATCTGATTTCCAACCTGGCGGCAAATAGTTTTTCAAACAGAGCGCGCCATGCACCTACCGCATTCTCTTCCATAAATTCCTGCGCCACCCTACCACCGGGTGGCGCATTTTTTCGCCCCCTTCAAAACTTCGTCCCAAATCCCTCTATTTAGTTGAAACACATTCGTCTCTAACAACGACTAACGCATAGCACCCAGAAGCAGACATCCTACAGTTGTGATACCCCCCCCGAGTACCATAACTGCAGGTGTCTGCGGGATGCTGAACCTCTCGACGGTCTCTCTCTCTTGTTATTAAATTCCAAAATTACTCACATATTTTCTCAAAGGGGACAATCATGACCCGCCTTCGACACATCGTCCAAAAGGGTTAGTAAAGGGGCCTTACCTCTCTGGCTACCTCAGTCATGGCCTCAGTGCGCCCCTATTATATTTGCTGCCCCGCTTCACCTTGGAACAACAACGTACTCTCAGACTAGAAGAAACATCAAGAAGGAGTTGAGAACCCCCATGGTTGACACCACCCATCCCAAACTTGAGCCTCTGATCAAACCTATTAGCGAGCGTATTGCCAAGCCAGCAACCAATGGAACACCCAAGGAAGCAACCAACGGCGCAACTACACCCGTAAAACGAGCCTTTAACGCACGCCCCGACGTGGCAGACTTCCGCGATTTGCTCTTCTCCGCCACGCTGGTTGAAGTTCCGCCCCGTGTCTCGCTACATTCCTACCAGCAGTACGAAGTCCCTGTACTAGACCAAGGGGATGAAGGTTCTTGCACAGGCTTTGCGCTTGCCACAGTTGCCAATTATTTGCTCTACCGTCGCGCCATCGAACCAAATCGGCTGCCGGTAAGCCCGCGCATGTTATACGAAATGGCAAAACGCTATGATGAATGGCCCGGTGAAAATTACAGCGGATCTAGTGCGCGTGGGGCAATGAAAGGTTGGCATAAACATGGAATCTGTGCCGAAGACCTATGGCCCTATCAGGAAGGCAACGAAGATCGAACCATTAACGCTGAACGCAGTAACGATGCGGTACGACGAACATTGGGTGCCTACTATCGGGTGAACCATAAAGACCTCGTTGCAATGCATAGCGCAGTGACCGAAGTCGGTATTCTCTATGCCACGGCGCTAGTGCATGAAGGATGGTATAACCCCAACGTCGATCATCTGATCGAACCAAGCGACAAGATGCTGGGGGGACACGCTTTTGCTATCGTAGCCTATAACGAAGATGGTTTTTGGGTGCAAAATTCATGGGGTAGAGAGTGGGGTCATGGGGGCTTTGCATTGCTCACCTATGACGACTGGCTTAAAAATGGAACCGACGTCTGGGTGGCGCGCCTGGGTGTCCCCATTCGGCTGCTTGGCAGGCAATCCACTGTGAAGAACCTTCGCGCACCGGGTAATCCTGCCCAAGCCTTTACCACCAATGATATTCGTTCCCACATCATCACAGTAGGCAACGATGGTCAATTCTGCAAAGATGGCACCTATGCAACCACCGAGGCCGACGTTAAAGAAATTTTCGAATCTGAATTTCCCCACGTGAGTTTCAACTGGAAAACAAAACGCATCTTGCTCTATGCTCATGGCGGATTGGTCTCTGAACATCACGCAATTGAGCAAGTTGCACTGTTCCGTTCCCTGTTGCTGGAACAAGAAGTCTATCCGCTTGCCTTTATCTGGAAAACAGACTACTGGACAACCTGGAAGAACATTTTGCAAGACGCCTTGCGTCGCCGCCAGCCAGAAGGGTTTCTCAATGCAGGGTTAGATTTCATTCGCGACCGCTTGGATGATGCACTGGAACCCCTAGCGCGCCGCCTTACTGGCAAATGGCATTGGGATGAAATCAAGGAAAATGGCGTCTTGGCAACCAAGAATGAATTGGGAGCCAATCGCATTGTGCTCAAGCATCTCGCTCAATTGGTGGCAGACGACCCAACAATCGAGATTCACCTCGCCGGTCATAGCGCAGGCTCGAATTTTTTGGCTCCTTTTGTTCAACTCTTGGGAACACAAGGCAAAATCGAATCTGGCCCAATGGCACATAAAAACGGGTTAGGTCAAAAGATCAGCTCTTGCACTTTGTGGGCACCGGCGATTACCACAGAGCTTTTTAAAGAGAGCTACTTACCCGTAATTGAGAAGGGGATGATCGAACGCTTTGCTCTCTACACACTGACTGATGAGGCGGAACAAGACGATCATTGTGCCGACATCTATCACAAGTCACTTCTCTACCTAGTCTCCAATAGTCTAGAGGAGCACCACCGGATTCCGTGGCAACAGCCCGATGGCGAGCCACTCTTGGGTATGCAGAAGTTTATTGAAAAGGACGAGCAACTCAATAAACTCTTTACATCGCCCAATTGCGACTGGATACTTTCACCCAACACATCAGACAAGCCAACCCTGAGTTCTCGTAGCCAGACACATGGAGACTTTGACAACGATCTAGCGACCTTGAAGTCAACCTTAGCAAGAATTTTGGGTTAGAGAGCTTGAGATCCGGCGTGACACAGTTCAGGGATTCGATCAGAAGGGCAGGCTCCAACTTGCCCTTCTGACTTATTCGGCCTGTATAGATACCACTCCTAGTCCATCCCTCCATTCATCCCTCCATTCATCCCTACATTTATCCACTGGCTTCATCTCCTGACAATCTCGGCTCTTTGCGCCGTAATCGAGCTATGCTACAATCACTTCTCGACAGAACACTCGTTCCCGCCATGTTCTACTTCCACTTTGCGTCTCTGCAGAGAGTTCTCTGCGCATAATTCTCTGCTGATCTTACGCATCCATATCTTCAGCCCGCGCCCAATTCATGGTACACTCAAGCACATGCCAAAACCATACGTCTTGACCATTTCTACCAATAAAGGCGGCGCAGGAAAAACCACCTCTGCCGTCCACCTCGCCGCTGGGCTTGCCCTTGATGGACGACGCGTCCTCCTGGTCGATCTGGACAAGCAAGGCCACTGCGCCACCTTTGTGGGGCGCGATCCGGCCCCGCGCCTCTATGATCTGCTGGTGAAAGAGCGCGATCTGCCAGAGCTAATTGCCGAGGTACGTCCCAACTTGCACCTGCTTGCCAGCAATTCAGAAACGCTGGTAGCACAAGACTTTGCGCGCTTGCGCAATGCCCAAGCTGACTTGTTGGAACATGCCTTGATCCACAAAGCCATTGGCTATGATTACATTGTTTTTGACACTCCGCCCCAGGGCTTGCTGCAAGAGTGCGCAATCTATAGCGCCGACCTCTTGGTTTCGCCTGTGCCGGTGGATTATCCAGGCATGGATGGGGTGGCTCAATTTGTCCAGGTCATTCAGCGGCTGGGCGAACGTGAAGGTCGCCCGCTAGCCCCGGTCTATGTGATCCCGATGTTTGTTGACCTGCGTACCTCCGAATCGAAGTACAACTTGGCGTTGCTCCGAGAACGCTTTGGCGACCACGTCTTGACCCCGGTGCCTGTGCGTACACGCATGCGTGAAGCCATTGCCGAGGGCAAGACCATTTTTGAATATGCGCCCAACGAAGATATCGGCAATGTCTATCGCACCATTGCCCGCGAGTTGGCCCAAACCGCCCAAGCAGGTGCTCATGGCTAAAACCACGCGGTCGCGTGCACGCGACCCCTTTACACAAAGTGAAATCCTGGCTCCCGTTGCCGTACTCAGCCAGATTAGCTCCGAACTCTATTACGACTACAACCAACTCGCCACCGAGCACCGCGATGCCGTGCGTCGCTCGGCGCGCATCATCAAGCCACTGCTCAAGCGCACCGCCGAAGATATTTTTATTATTGGTGGTGAATTACGCAGTGTGAAAGATATGCTAGCGCATGGCAAATACACCGAGTGGTTAGGGGTGGAGTTCGGCCTTTCCGAACGCATGGCACAGCACTTTGTCAATGTGCGCGAGCGACTTGGCCCCAAAAGCGAAAAGTTTTCGGTTTTGCCGCCCAGCACCCTCTACCTGCTTGCAGCCCCCTCCACACCGGATGAAGCTATTGCTGTGGTGGAAGAGCGCATTGATGCGGGGGATCGTCTGAGCGTTGCCCATGTGCAACGCACGATTGATGAACACAAACGTCGCGCCCGCGGCATGACAATAGATGGCAAGGCACTCATCTCTATAACGCCGAATGGCGAGGAGATTAGCAGCGACGACCCCAACTGGCGCGTGGAAGATCTGATGAACAGTGAAGATGCATCGATGCCCTACCGCTATCTGGAAGGGGTGCTGACCGAGCTTCTGAATGCCGTGGAAAGAAAAGGCACGCTGGCGCTGGTGACGTGGAATTTGGTCATGCGTACCAACGATCTCGACAACATGCATGTCAAATTGCAAAAGATGCGCGACCGTGTGCGTAGCGAACTTCGCAAGAGTGAGAAGAAGAAGTCAACCCCACAAAAGCCAAAATAGCCCTTCCTGACTGTACATCTCAAACGGGGTGTACAGTCAGCCTGCACCCCCTCCTCTTCTCAATCTCTACCTCTAGCTCTTTACCTTTGCTTTGCTCTCTCATCTCGATAACAGCATCATGGACGCCAATGCGATTCAGCGCGTCCGCTTGTGAGCAGATGGTTGTGTGCCATCCACAAAGCTCATGCAGTGCGCTTCGACAACTCGAACCAACTTGTGAAGGGAGAGGATTCGCTATTATCCTCTTGGCCCACTGCCTCATCCGCTTGTATCCTATGCTGGAGGCGTTGAAAACCTACACGTCGCGCTACCTGCTGAGAACGAACGTTGTCAGGGTGGGTGCGTAGGATAATGCGTTCGACTTCCAAATTTGCAAACGTCCACTCGCAGACCGCGGCGACTGCGCCCGTGGCAATGCCGCGACCGCGACGTAATCACCCTATAAGGAGGGCATTGCAGTTCCATTCTTTTGAGCATCTATGCAAATGGTGCCGTGTTATAAGTCAATGCAACGAGGCACGATAAACATACGCCTGTCGAATGAGGGTATCAATATGACTACATGCGTCCCCCTTATTCCTCCTTAAATGATTGAATATACAAGGAACAGAAACGCCGCGACACAAAACCGAAAAGTTTTCGGTTTTGTGTCGCGGCGTCAAAAACAAGCACTTGCTTATAGGATCTAGCACCCTTCGTGCCCTCAGTTTGTGCTTAAAATAGAGAGGGTATGCAGGGGTCTCTGCGGCATTCCGCTTGCCCTACCCCCATGATACTAGGGGTCTCTCTGCCAGCACCAGTCTGGGAGAGACCCCTACGGGGTGACAGATCACTCGCTCGCGTAATAGCGAAGATTCGCCTAAGTCCTGGGATAGAATCATGATTTTACAGGAGGTTGACGATAGCCAGAGCGAATGATAGTATGAGCCAGGCTTCCCCGCAACGTTTGCCGCAAAAGCAGTTTACAATGTGGTTGATCGGTCATCTTAACAGCTCATAAACGACAATTCCAGATACTCTTTTCACAACTCTCTTACACGAGGAGGTCTCATGCTCCTACTGTTAGCCATCGTACAGAGCGAAGATGCTCCCGGTCTCGCCAAACTACTCGTTGACCAGGGGTTGCGTCTCACGCAACTCAATTCAACAGGCGGATTGTTTGGCTCTGGCAACGCAGCCCTACTCCTTGGCATTGAGGAAGGGCAATATGACACGGTGATAGCCGCAATTCATGCCACTTGCAAGACCCGCATGAAGCATATTAGCGCAGTCACCACGCCCGACCCTACCTTCTTCAACTTTACACCCTTTGAGGTGGAGGTGGGGGGTGCGGTTGTCTTCTGTGTTCCGGTCGAACGTTTTCTCGCTGTGCCACGCTCTTCTGACCCTGCGGTCATCAAGACAAGTGATGCCGCCACGGGCACATCACAAGGTGAGTCTCCCACAAACGGGTTAGCAAGTGGGGAATTAGGTGGACAAGCAAACGGACAAGTAAAAGGAGATAGCAAAGATATGAAACTAGTCGTTGCCATTGTCCAGGGTGAAGACGCAGATGCCGTGATTCGTGCGCTGCTTGCGGAGAAGCATCGTCTCACACGGATCAATACAACAGGTGGTTTCTTGCGCCGCGGCAACGCAACGCTGTTGATTGGGGTTGAGGAAGGTAAAGTCGATGAAGTCATCTCGCTGATCCAATCCAGCAGTCGTCGCCGCACCGAAGCTGCCCCCATCGAAAAGGGCATTCCCGAATACGCGGCGACCGTCTTTGTGCTAGATGCCTCACACTTTGTACGCATCTAATCTGCCTTAATACCAGGCACCTCTTTCGTCCGTCATGCAACCTCCAGATCGAAAGTCTGTTCGGCTTCTTTTGGCAGCTCGACAGGCATGAAGCGGCTGGCTGAGTGCAGGTAATCCTCGCCACTGTCATCGACAATGCGAATCATCTTGTGTGATTTACCTGCCTCATCGGGCAGCACCTTGTAAACCTTATGCACGGTCAGATCGAGCGGATAGCCCTTATTGTTGATGCACATCACATATTTTGCGCTCATTCCAATTTCCTTTTGACTTTCACACGACGACGGCCAATGCCATGACATTCATACCAGTGAACTTCTGCCCAAAACTCCTCGCCATCCTCTGTACGCTCAAAGGCAATGCCTTTGAGCTTGCGCCAGCGCGTGCCGCCATAGGCTTGCCTGAGTCGCGCCAACTCTCGTATCGAGGTGGAGATGGCAATAATTTCTATGTCAGTGATGTCGCCAAGAATTTCAGGTTCGCCCTCTGCCATGAATAATATTATACGGCCAAGCCGTATAGACATCAACCCATGCAAGCAGGATTGAGCAACCAAGAAAAGCACGAGCCAGCACCTCCGCCGCTAGATGGGCCTGCTCTCTCACCCGACAGGCTGACCGTGCGTGGCAAAGACCTCAATGATCTGGTGGGCAAGTTGAGCTATCCTGCCGCATTCTTTCACCTCTTGACGGGCAATCTCCCCACTCAAACGCAAGCCCACCAGTTGGCAGCATGGCTGCTGGATGCCCTGCGCGGCCTAACACCTGACCACCCCTTGGCAAAGTTGGTGCGTCACAGCGCAAACCTGGGTGCAAGTGACATTGGCGCGGTCTTGGCAGGG
>JBBQIG010000230.1:0-7635 GCA_038324715.1 Anaerolineae bacterium
ATCAACGATCAAGGGTGAATCCATGCCAACTTTGACAAGTTGCCCGCGCAGCGTCTGATAGCGCACATGGTCAGTTTCCAATGTCAGCGGTTGTGCCAACACCTTCTCACTAAATTGAGCAAACGAACCATCTGTCGCCGCACGACCCATCTGCACCAGCCACGCAGCCTGTGCAGCCGCGCGCACTTCACGATACGCAGTCCGCCCGCGCGTCACAAGCTCAACGCCCCCCGTGGCACGCATCGCCACATAACCATTTTCCTTGCGCGCCAGCGCCCAACCATTCTCAAAGCGCGTTTCTTCAAAGAGTGCTTGTGGGAAATAGGCATGGGTAAAGTCCAGCGCCATCCCTTCAGCCTCGCCGTGCAGTTCCCCATACAGAATCATCAACGCATCTTGCCACTGTGCGATGCGCGTGGGTGCAGCGTTGCCTCGCCAATAGCTAGGATGCCATGCAGCATGGTCGCTGCTACAAGCGGGACGGTTGCCAAAAAGGATGGCATCTGGCCCCATCGTCACTTGCCAGAGCAGCGCAGCACTGCCCGCAGACCAATCCCCTTGCATGGAAGCGAGCAGATAGTCACCCGTGCGGTAAGCTGCACGGTTTACAGGCGCGGATGCCAACCCAGGATGCACATCTAGAGTGCGCAAATCTTGACGGCGCACCCACGCCTCTTGCTGTCGATCCAACCCGACCGCAGCAATGATCTCCGGCAAGACATAATTTTCAGCGCACGCCAACGCCACATACGTTGAACATTCCGAGTTATAGGTTCCCTGCCCCCACCATAGGCGTAACACCC
This sequence comes from Anaerolineae bacterium, assembly GCA_038324715.1. Lineage (GTDB taxonomy): Bacteria > Chloroflexota > Anaerolineae > Caldilineales > Caldilineaceae > QEUY01. The sequence continues at coordinate 804 of JBBQIG010000230.1, forward strand.
CGCTCAATGGCCCCAATCGTCCACTGGGCAACCACTCCCCACGCGCTTGATCTTGAGAGCCACCCCATACACCTAAGAAACTTTGCAACGCCAGTTGATAGGCCAATTTATCCAGCACAACCGCAGCCATCTCTGCCACCTCATCCGAGACAGCCAAATCTACCAGATGGCTTAATGCCAGCAGAGCATCGGCGACTCCCTGTTCACTTTCACCCTCAGGCAATCCCGTCTGTGCCGTGGTGCGCAACCACCCCAACACACTCTCTTCCGCGCTGCCTTGATGCAATACACCCGTTTGGTTATCGGCAAAGCTGCGCTGCGGATAAAACTGACCTGCCAATAGATGGCACGTCGCCAAGACAATGCCATTGTTGATATCCACGGAATCCAGTATCACAGGCGCGTTTTCTTCTAACGCCACCCCTACATCTTGCGGAAAATCTGGCAGATCACCCATGCGCGCGACCCAGCCCAACAACGCCAGCAGCAAGCGCTCAGAACCCACTGCGCGTTGTGCAACCAAGCCTAGTGCCTGATCCACCACTTCCCGCCGTAGCGATTCCCACCTCCCCAACGCACTTTTAGCAATTTCGGCAAAGAGATCACCCGAACGGCGTGCGGCATCCGTGAGCGCTTCCTGTCGCCGCTCCTCAACTGTGCCATAGTAGAGCATAGACCATTTCTGATTCTGCACACGCAGCGGAATCCGCCGCTGTACACGCAGATTCTGGACATAATACTCATCGAATTGCGGCTGCAGCAGCACTTCATAAACCCCATCAGGATATTGGTTCGCCTCGCCCAAATCGACCTTTGCGCCACTCTTTATAATGGGATTTGCCTCTGCATAGATGCGCCCTGCAGGTGTTTGCACCCGTACATTCAGTGCATCCATGTGTGACAATTCCAGAGGCCAACGCAGCACAATCCGCTGCTTGAGCGCATATACATCTTGGGACAGATAGGCCATTTCCATCCCTCTCGCCAATTTTTGCCGCCGCGCAACGGGTGAAAGCAAAGTCGGCAGCGCCACCGTACCCTCTGCAACCCCAACCATCTGCAATGCCACCATCAGCGACAAATCCCCTTGTCCCGCATTGGCAAGGCGGATTAAAATCTCGTTGGTGCCTGCCCCCAAATCTGCATCAAAGGTCACCTGTGTAGGCCGATCCAGCAGTTCATCAGAGACAAAAACCTCTTCACCATTGATCAACACCCGTACCGGACTGGCAACCACCATCTTGATCGTTGTCGCTATCGGGTTAGGCAAGGCGACTTGTGCATAGCTCCATGCGCACAGGAAGTGAGACGTTTGCACGCTGTGCGCCAAGTCTACGCCACGATCTTCAAGCGTGTTCACCACCCGCCACATAGCTTCGACAGGCTTACTTTCGCCTCCCACACCACCCACTGATACCCCATCCACTGTGACCAGAGAGGTTGCCCGTTCCGCTGGCAGTTGACTAATTTCGCCCACACCAACCACATACCGCTGCACAATCTCTCGGCGTGCCGCAACAGAGTAGTCAGCCATCTGCTCTGCCAGAGGAAATGTTACAGGCCCCAATACCAGCCAATCCCCCACAAAACCGTCCCGCAAGTCATAATCCAAATGGGCAGTGGGGAGTTCTTCAACATTCTCACTCATAACTCGTTTGCCTTAAAGTTCAACTTTAATCCGCTCCAAGACTTCAGCCTCAGGCAAATTCTTATAATAGGGGTCAAGGGGATAGCAGCCAGAGATCAAGCCATTGCGCGGGGCTGTGGTGCAATCGCTAAAGGTACGACAAATGCGCTTGCGCTGGAAGGGTCGTCCTGCCAGTGCATCCGCAGGTAGGTCAGGATAGGACAAAACCATCCGTCCCAGCCCCACAAAATCAGCACCCCCGGCGCGTACCACCGCTTGCGCCACATAAGGCAACCAATCTTGCAGATAGGAATAGCCCGAACCAACCACAATCATTTCAGGCCGCGCCGCTTTCAGTTCAGCCGTCACAGCAATTTGTCGCGCCACCCCTACCAGCGGATCTTCCGGTGGCTGATAGCCATCGGAAGGAGGAAAGAGTGCAGGACGCTGAATATGTGGATTGTAATAGGGGCTGCCCGCAGTCACGCAGACCAAGCGCACCCCTAGATCTGCCAGCACATCCAGAAATGCCAGCGGCTCCGCCAAATCAATACCCACGCCACTGCCATCCCCACCAAAGGCATAGGGATAGCTGCCAGCATAATCAGCCGCAATGCCTTGTCGCTCTTGTGCCAAATCAGGCTGGAAGGGTATAAAGTCAAAAGCGCTCAGCCGCACCCCAACTTCCAGCCCTGGCGCAGCCGCACGAATGCCAGCGACCACGGTGCGCACAAAGCGAGTTCGATTCTCCAAACTCCCCCCATACTTACCAGGTCGATCCACCGCGCTCAGAAACTCATGCCCCAAATACCCATGACAATGTTTAACATCCACAAAGTCAAAGCCAGCCTCTTGTGCCAGCACCGCAGCCGCCACAAAGTCTTCAATCAACTGATCAATCTCATCATCATGCATCAGTGGATATTCGTCGTTCAGCCCGAATTTCGCATCGAGCAGCGGATGGTGATAGAGGATCTGTGGAGCCATGCGTTTTTTGTCCGCAGGACGGGCAAATCGACCAGAATGCGTCAGTTGCAGTCCCACATAGAGATCATCGCTACGCGCAAAATGTGCCTCATGCGTCTGCACCATGTGCGCACGCAGCGCCGCGATCTCCTCCACAGTCTCCTGGTTAAGGATCAACTGGTTGGGATTGGCACGCCCATCCGCGCGCACGGCAGCCGCCTCACCTCCCCAAATCAACTTGGCTCCACTCAGTCCAAAGTTACCCCAGCGTCGCCGCACCAACTCACTCGGTCTGCCATCAGGTTGAGCATCCCACCCCTCCATAGGCAGTATCGAGAAGCGATTGCCAATCGTGCGCCCGTTGTAGACAAGCGGCTGCGCCAACGGTGCATCATCACCCACTTCCATACTCGCATCACAAGGCAACGTCACCCCTAACGCTTGACAATGCGTCTGTAAATCATTGTTCGTTCGCAGCGTTGCTACACGACGAATCTTCATTGCACCACCATATCCATTCTAGAATCGTCCTAGACCTGATCTAGACCCATTTTAATTAGCAGAAAGTCAGCCCTTAGAGGCGGCGCAGATGGAATCCACCATCCACATTGATCACTTCACCTGTGGAGAAAGGCAGATAATCCTGGGCAATGGCAAGAATCGCCCGCGCCACATCGTCCGGTTGCCCCCAACGTTTCACAGGGGTCAGCCCCTCGCCAATCAGCTTATCATAGCGTTCTTTAACCACGCTGGTCATATCCGTGGCAATCACCCCAGGTCGTACTTCATAGACCTTGATGCCATGTTAAGCCAATCGTTCAGCAAATAGCTCGGTCATCATCCCTAAGCCCGCTTTCGAGAGGCAATATTCTCCGCGCATCGTACTGGCAGTATAGGCACTCATAGAGCCGATGTTGATGATCTTGGGTCGCTCAATTGTCCCCTGTTGAAGCAGATCAATCATTACATTGGCAATGCGCTGGGTCAAAAAAAATGGCCCCTTCAAATTCACCGTCATCACTTCGTCATAGGATTCTTCAGTGGTGGCAAGTAGATCCATCCGTTGGCGTGGAGCCATGCCAGCATTGTTGACCAATAAATCAATCCGCCCACACTTCTCAAGGATCGTCCGCACCAGGGCGTCTCGATCCGCAGCCACACCTATATCCGCCTGCACAATCAGTGCGCGCCCACCCGCGGCATTGACTTCATCCGCAGCCTCTTGCGCCGCGGGTGCATTGCCGCGGTAGTTGATCACCACCGTCCAGCCTAACGCACCCAGCGCAGCCGCAATGCCGCGCCCAATCCCCCGGCTCGCCCCAGTTACCAGGGCAACTTGATCACTCATGACCCAATACCTTGCTGACAGCCTCTAAGAAGAAATGGTCGCCCCACATCACGCTCTCGTTCACACCCAGCCCCAACCGCTGGTGATACATTCCCTGTTTGAGAACCCCTTCCCAACCCGGCGTATCAATGGCGAGAAAATCTGGCTCGGTGAGCGTATTCAAAATTTGGTACGCATATTGGCGATAGGCACGACCACGCGCCACATCGCCTGTCAACTGCGCCAGTTGCAACAGCCCACTCGCAGCAATTGCGGCAGCAGAGCTTTCGTGAGGATAGGGCGAATCGGGTTCGTCCCAATCATTGGGTGGCACACCATCGGCAGGTGTATGTTCCATATAGAAGTTGGCACATGCTTCGGCAGTTTCCAGGAAGCGTGCATCTTGGGAAAAGCGATAGGCAGTGCCAAAACCATAGATCGCCCAACTCAACCCGCGTGCCCACGAGGAATCACCGCGCCAGCCTTGATGCGTGCTTTGTCGCAAAAACTCACCTGTATCTAAGTCAAAAATGCCCTCATGCGCTGTGCTACCATCCCCGCGCACCAAATACTTACGTGTGGCAAGACAGTGCTGCATAACGATGCGCAAGAGATCAGCATCCCCCGTCTGCTGCGCGGCATAGAAGATGATGCCAATGTTCATCATAATATCAATAAACAAACTCTCATCCGCCACAAACGAGCGCAGATACTGTCCCTTCTCCTTAAAGCGCAACCCCATCGTCTTGCCACCGTGCACTACAACGGCTTGCAGTTCAGGATCACCTGTCAGGTCATACCAGCGCTTATACGTTGACCAAAGCACAAAGCCCAAGTCGTGCACGTTGCGGTCATCCTTGCGATCTTCCACCAAACGCGAATAATGTTCGGCTTTCTCGCGCCAATATGCATCTCCGCTATGCTTATAAAGCAACCACAGTTGTCCACCCAAGAAGCCCTCACACCAATTCGTCCATGCCGCGCCCTCATGTTTCCACTTGCCGTTAACCGTGTACATGGGGAAGTAGTCGGGGTGCGTTTCAATCAGGTGGCGCAATTGCTTGCCCGCAAACTCCATGACTGTCGTGCATTTTTGTTGCAAGGCACCTATATCGGGCATACCGGACTCCTTCACGTATCTTTAGGTAGGATTTCGTATATTTTTGTAGGGCTGAGTAACTTATGCAAGAAAATGAGAGACACTTGAGTATATACCGCTAGGCATCAGAATGGTCATCTTCGCCTTCGGTGTGGAGCTTGCAGACATTCGCCCACAGCTTGCTTATAGGACTCTGGGCAGAGCAAATACCAGGTGGAGCGGGTGGTATTGAAATGTTGAGGCAATCTGATTTTGCTTGGTTTGCGGCGGTGGCTATGCTACACTGGACGGGGCGATTATAGCCTTGTGGATTTACCCTTGTCAAACCAACTCTACAACCCGCCTTTCATAAATCCCTTTACCAGAGAAGCCGAATACAGATGCGTATTGCTCATATCTCCGACCTTCACATGCGCCACCACTTGCCCGGCACAGCCTCCGTTGCCGCCCGTTTAAGCCGCCTGATGCCCGACTATTTTGCACGCGCCTTAGCCCAAATCCGTGTGCTACTCCCCGACCTGCTGGTCATCTCTGGCGACCTGATTGATTACCCACTTGATGCGCTGGATGATCCCGCCACCCAAAAGCAAGGGCGACAGGATTTAGAGTCGATTGCCAACTTGCTCAACGAAATCCCCGTACCCATTGCCATCATCCCTGGCAATCACGATCACCCGGAACTCTTTGACAGAGTGTTCGGCAAATTCCCCGACGATCAAGTGGTCAACGGCTACCGCATTCTCACCTTCAACGATCACGAAGACGCAAAGCATGTCCCAGTACGCACAGGTCAACAATTGAAACGCTTTCGTGCTGCGCTCAAAGATTCAAAGTCACTGCCACAAATCCACGTCCAACATTACATCGTCTGGCCCGAACGCAATGAAGAGTATCCACACACCTATGGCGCAGGTGCATCCATGTGCGAGGCGATTATCGCAACAGGCAATGTACGGCTGGTGCTCAGCGGGCACTATCATCCTGGTGTACCCCTCTTTTACGACAAAGGCGTTTGGTTTTCCACAATCCGCAGCTTCAGCGAAGCACCGCACCCCTTTGTCATCTACGAAATAGAGAACAATCGAGTCACAGCTACAACCTATTTACTGGCCTTGTAAATTGTCTCTTCTCAAGCCTATCCTAGTCGCGTACTCTATTCGCGCATAGGCTAATTTTGATCTACTCGCCACCACGTGAGTAAAATGGAAGCATGAATGAAACAGAACTTCCCACACCCATCCCACCCCTTGACCTTGAAGACCTGCGGGTTGCCAAGCGCAAGCTAGAATCACCCAGCCTCACTGTCGAACTAGCGGCGCTGATTGGACAGCCCCTAGAGGCGGGTTTTCGCATGCTTCCAAAGCGCTTTAGCGGTCGAGTACAATCAATTACCCATGCCGCACTCTTGCGCGCCATTGACATTGCCATCAACAGCCTTGAGAAGAAGCCAAAGGCTGGCAATCATGAAGCGATGCACCGTTGGCTCAGTGCTGGCTCTGGTGCCATTGGTGGCGCAGTCGGCCTTTGGGCATTGCCCGTGGAAATTCCCATTTCTACCACGCTCGTCCTGCGTTCCATTGCCGACATTGCCCGTGACGAAGGTCACGATCTGACCCGGCTAGATGTGCGTCTCGCCTGCCTAGAAGTTTTTGCCTTGGGCGGGGCTACTCCGCAAGACAATGCCGCCGAAAGCAGCTATTGGCTCATTCGTGCCTCGTTGGGTAAAGCCTTTGCCGACGCCGCCACCCATCTAGCCCAGCGTGGCTTGGCAACCGAAAGTGCGCCTGCATTGGTACGTCTAGCCAGTACCCTT
>JBBQIG010000231.1:0-7628 GCA_038324715.1 Anaerolineae bacterium
AGGGCAAACTGATAAAGCGCATCCGTTGCAAGCGGCTCGCCCCATCAATGGCAGCCGCCTCATACAATTGTGTATCAATTGAGGTCAACGCAGCCAAGTAGATGATACAGCCCGCCCCTGTCCCCTTCCAGATGCGAATCAGGGTCAGAATTCCAGGCCAAATGCTAGGGTCGTCAGTCAGAATAAGACGCTCACGCCCCAAGCTTACCAACAGCGCATTCAGCGTACCCACTTGATAGTCGATCAACCCATAGAGCACCATCGCCACGACCGTCCACCCCATAAAAAAGGGCAAAAACATCAGCGATTGGGCAATGCGCTTAAAGGCAACCAGCCGGATCTCGTTGAGCAGCAAGGCCGTTGTCACCGCAAAAAAGGTTGTTGCGGCAATAAACATGCCGTTGAGTGTCAACGTGTTGACGATCAAGCGCGTCACCAGGGGCGACTCCACCAGCAAGCGGAAATTGCGAAATCCTACCCACGGACTCGAGAACATGGTGCGCGGGGAGTAGTCCTGGAACGCAATAATGGTGCCAAACATGGGAATGTAGCTAAACAGGAAGATCAAAATGATCGCAGGCGTACCCAATGCAAAAAGCAACCAATTTTCACGTACATAGGAAAATAGCTCTTGATGAAAGGGACGTTTGCGAGGAGACCGCTGGGAAGGGGACTGCACGCGCGGGCGTGGCACTTGGGTGACAGTCGTCATAGTCTACTCTTCAATAGGATGAACTGTGGCAAATGAACTACAGCAAAATTTAGATGGCGATACTTTGGATAGTGGGAAACTGTAATCAATTATACATAAGTTGCCCTGGTATACAAACAAATTGATCGTTCTTACAAATAACACTTTGCGTTTTAGGCTTGCTGGTATGATATGTCGAAAAGGGGATGACATTGAAGGTAAATCCTGCTATACTGAAAGTGTGACTTCATTTGTGTACGCAAGGGGTGGAAAAGGAGGCAGAAGATGATCTCGGTTGGTGTGCGTGAACTACGTGAGGATTTAAGTAAGCTGTTGCAGCGCGTGCGTGAAGAGGGTGAAGTGATCGAGGTGACGATACATGGCGAGCCGGTGGCGCGTGTGATCCCAATGAAGCGTCCGGCTCCCGTTCCTGAAGAACTTTCAAAGCAATGGGTGGAGTTGGATCAACTCGCGGCTGAAATTGCCGCCAGATGGATCGGTGAGCCAGACGCCGTTGAAGCCGTACGCGAACAACGCAGAGAGCTGTGATTGTTACGGATGCAAGCGTGTGGGTCAGCCTCTTTCGCTTGAATGATATTCATCGCCAGACATCAATGGCATGGCTTGTGGACTACACAGCGGCAAATGGTGAGTTAATTGCCCCCGTACTCCTCTTGGCAGAGGTAGGGGGCGCAGTTGCACGGCGCACAGGAGAAAGTAATTTGGGACATGCCGCCTTGCAGCAACTTGTGAGCTACTCATTCTTGCGACTCATTCCACTGGATCAGCAACTCGCCCAGGTGGCAGCAGAGATTGCTGTGGACTATCAACTGCGCGGCGCAGATGCGGTCTATGCCGCTGTTGCCTATTCACTCTCTGTGCCATTGGTGACATGGGATCAAGAGCAGATCAAGCGCGTGCAAAAGGTGATTAAGAGTGGCATTCCGGGCACGAACTTTGATAACAACGGCTCGTGAGGCGGATGAAACTTGCCCCAAGTACAAACGCTGCAATCGCAAAAATTGACGATGACCGCGGCCAAGCGCATAATAGCGGCGCAAGGAGCATCTTTATGCCAAGCGATCCGCACCCACCAACAGAACCTGTTTCAGCCTGGTTGCCAGACGACCAGGAACCAGTTGACGCCCACGCAGAGAGCGCAAGGGCCAAGCGCAGCACCATCCGTGATGTTGCCAACGCCGCGGGCGTTGCCATCTCGTCAGTTTCGCGCGTGCTCAGCAATCACCCCCACGTTTCGCAGGATTTGCGTGAACGGGTGGAGAGTGCGGCGCGCGAGCTGGGCTATCGTCCCAATTACGTCGCCCATAGTTTGCGCCGGGGCACCACTGCCTCGGTGGGCTTTTTGGTGGGAACCATCTCCAACCCCACCATCGCCGATCTCTCGGCAGGTGCGTCCGAGATACTAGCCTCTTCGGGCTATGCCACGCTCTTGGTCTGTTCGCAAAATGACCCTGCCGCCGACATTGATTATCTCCATTTTCTTGCCCAGCGCCGCGTCAGTGGCCTTATTATCTCTTCTGCCGCTAATGGGCCGGATGACAGGCTGCGCGCACTTTTATTGGAAGTGGGTATTCCTGCGGTCATGCTCGACCGGCGACCTTTGCCAGCCCCCCACATCAGCGCAGTCTATTCAGATCATGCCGGGGGTGTGCAAGCCGCGGTGACTCACTTGCTGGCGCAGGGTCATCAACGCATTGGCTTGGTGGGCGGGCCTGAATATTTTGACCCTGCGGCGATGCGTTTGGCAGGCTATCGGCGTGCGGTGGAGGAGGCAGGGCTGGGATATGACCCTAATTTGGTGCGCTCGTGGGGAATGGGGCGCAAGGCAGCCTATGCGGCAACGCGTGATCTTTTGGCACAAGCGCCACCTACGGCGTTGATTGCTGGAGGCAACTTGATTTTGGCGGGAGTCTTGCAAGCCATCAATGAGTTGGGCGTGGAAGTTGGCCGCGAGTTGGCGCTGGTGGGCTGTGATGACACAGACCTCACGCGGCTGCACAATCCCTCGATCACGGTCATTGCCCGCGACCTGGATCAGGTGGGACGAGTCGCAGCCGCAACGTTACTCGCCACAATGGATCAAGGCGAAGCGCAAACTATCGTGTTGCCCACGCGGCTCGAAGTGCGTAACTCTTCACAGTGTCAACCTTTAAGAAACTCTTTCGGATAGGCTCGCGTTTGAACCTTCGTTTGACGTTGGCTGTAAAGGGTGCGGGGGCTATGCTGATACGGGCTTGATCTCTGGTATAGGAACGGTCAGATAGACAGTTGTGCCCTCTGACCCCTCTGGAATCTCTTGGCCGCGCAGGAGAATACCTTCCAGATGAAATGCCAGAGCGCTCCTCATATTGTCAATTGCCTCGCCCAGCGTATCGCCCGTGGCAACGCATCCTTCCACATCGGGGGAGTAGGCAGAATAGTTTTGTCCATCCCCCCCTTCGACAACCACTAGATACTGTCTTTGTTCCATTTTTATTCCTCTCTGAGTTCAGCTTGATTCAGAATGCTTTTAACCATTTTGGGGTTGAGCACGTCACTTGGCTTGCCTGCTATTGTTACCGTTCCTCGCTTGATCAGGTGATGGAACTGACGATGGCTTCCCGTAGTACGTGCCAGAAACACCCGTCGTTCTCTATCAGCTTTATAATTTCTCGAACCTTCATCGGCTTCGGCAATTTCTGTTTCCTCGCCGCTCTCTCGCGTAAATAACTAGATAGTTGTAGTATAGCGGTTGCCTTGCTCGTTATCAAGGTTACCCTCTATATCAAGATCAACCCTTGGGTAACTACAAAGCAATGATCCCAATTCATGGCTAGTCCTTGAGATCAGCCGCCACTCTCTTCGCCAATCTTTTGCTTTTGGCAAAATTGAGTATAGTACTATCTAACTACAACCCATCCACCAAGTGTTTCTTCCGCCAAGTTATTCTTCCGCATAGACGAGCTAGCCACATATGCCCCGCATCTTTGACAATATCGAACCAAATCAAATTCTGTTGCCCGCGCTGCAAGGGACGCTTCAACTTGCCCAGCGCGCTGACTTCTGTGTGGGCTATTTCAATTTACGCGGCTGGCGCACCCTTGCCGATACCGTTGACAGTTGGGCTGGCGGTGAAGAGAATTGTGTGCGCGTCCTCGTCGGCATGCAGCAACGTCCTGAAGATGAGTTCCGCGCCGCCATGCAACAAAGTGACGGCGCACCGCGCATTGACAACGCCACTGCCCTGCGCCTGCGTAAACGATTGGCAGAGGAATTTCGCGAACAACTTACGATTGGCGCACCCACCAACGCCGACGAAGCAGCCTTGCGCCAACTTGCCGCACAACTACGCGCGGGCAAAGTTGTCGTCAAGCTTTTCTTGCGCCACAAGCTCCATGCCAAGCTCTACCTGCTCCATCGCCATGACCTGGTTAATCCGATCATCGGCTATCTTGGCAGCAGCAACCTCACTTTTTCTGGCCTTTCTGGTCAAGGCGAGCTGAACATTGACGTGCTTGACCACGACGCAGCCTGTAAACTCAGCAACTGGTTCAATGACCGCTGGGATGATCAATGGTGTCTTGACATCACCGCTGACCTTGCCGACATCATCGACCAAAGTTGGGCACGTACAGAGTTGCTCTCTCCCTATCATATTTACATCAAAATGGCCTATCACTTGGCGCAAGAAGCGCGCACGGGTCTTAATGAATTTCGCATTCCGGCTGAATTTGAGACGTTGCTCTTTGAATATCAAAAAGCAGCTGTCAAAGTTGCTGCCCACCACCTCAACAAGCGTGGCGGCGTCATCATCGGTGATGTAGTCGGCTTGGGCAAAAGCCTGATGGCAACCGCATTGGCGCGCCTCTTTGAGGAGGATTTTCAACTGGAAACCCTGATTATCTGCCCGCGCAACCTGGTCAGCATGTGGGAGGATGACTATGTGTACCGCTATGGCTTGCGCGCCCGCGTCGTGTCGATTACACAGGTTGAGCGCGAACTGCCCACCCTGCGACGTTATCGCCTTGTCATCATTGACGAATCGCACAACCTGCGCAACCGCAACGGCAAACGTTATCGCGCCATCCATGAATATCTGACCCAAAACGCTGCCAGATGTATCCTGCTCTCTGCCACACCCTATAATAAAAGCTATCTCGATCTTGCCAATCAACTGCGTCTCTTTGTGGCAGAAGATCGCGACTTGGGCATCCGTCCAGAGCAGTATCTACGCACGATTAGCGAACTTGAATTCATCCGTCGCCATCAAGCGGGACCGCGCACGCTTGCTGCCTTTGAGAAGAGTGACTATGCCGATGATTGGCGTGAACTCATGCGCCTCTATCTGATCCGCCGCACGCGCAGCTTCATTAAACAGAATTACGCCACCGTTGATCCTGGCGATCCACGCCCCTATCTCAAGCTCCAGGATGGCAGCCGCAGCTATTTTCCCACGCGCACGCCGCGCACCATCACCTTTAACTTGCGTAATGCCAGCCCAGAGCAAGAGGCTAGCCCCGACCAGTATGCCCAACTCTATGCCGAAGAGGTGGTTGCCATCATCAATGGTCTAGAGTTACCTCGCTATGGGTTGGGTCAATATACAGTGCGTAATGCCAACCAACTTGCCACCCCTGCCGAGCGTATCAACCTTGAAAACCTCTCGCGCGCGGGCAAAAGGCTCATGGGCTTCTGCCGCACGAATCTTTTCAAGCGGCTTGAAAGCTCTGGCAAAGTCTTTCTCCAATCCCTAGAGCGGCATATCCTGCGTAATTACATCTATCTCTATGCACTCGAAAACAATTTGCCCCTGCCCATCGGCACACAAGATGCTGCCCTGCTCGATACCAGCGCAACCGACCAAGATGTTGACGATCCCCAAGTCATTATGACCCCCACGCTCTTTGATGGTGATGAGGGTGGCGATGATGCGTCTGATGAGGAATTCACAGAATCAGATGTAGACCTCGCTGACCAACTGCCCACGACCGTCGACAACCTGGTCGATGAACTGCGCGAAGCTGCTTTCAAGCGGCGAGGGCAAGAAGTTTATGAGCAGTATCGCACGCTTTTTCCCACTCGCTTCAAATGGGTGGCATCTAAGTTTTTTGAGAAGAAGCTGGCAACTCATCTCAAGAAGGACGCCAAGGCACTGCTCCAGATCATGAACTCGTGTGGCGAATGGCAGAGCAGTGAAGACGAGAAGCTCAACCGGCTGGTGGAACTTTTGACCCAGAGCCATTCCCAGGAAAAGGTGCTCATTTTTACCCAATTTGCCGACACCGTCGCCTATCTCACCCGCGAGTTACAGAAGCGCGGCATCCGTGCGCTTGCTGGTGTCACTGGCGGCAGCGTCAATCCAACTGAATTGGCGCACCGCTTTAGCCCCATCAGCAATGGACGCACCCCCAGCCCTGACCAAACGCTGCGCGTCCTTATCGCCACTGATGTTCTTTCCGAAGGCCAAAACCTGCAAGACGCGGCCATTGTCGTGAACTATGACCTGCCGTGGGCGATTATTCGCCTGATCCAGCGCGCCGGACGTGTGGATCGCATTGGTCAACAGGCCAATCGCATTTTGTGCTATACTTTTCTTCCGGCGGAAGGTATTGAGCGCATTATTCGTTTGCGCGCACGGATTCGTCAACGCCTGACTGAGAATGCGGAAGTTGTTGGCACGGATGAAGCCTTTTTTGAAGAGGATCTGGATCAGCAAAAGTTGCTCAATCTTTATAATGAGCAAGCGGGACTGCTGGACGATGACGAGGATGATGAGGTAGACCTTGCCTCCTATGCCTATCAGATTTGGCAAAACGCCATTCAAGCCAATCCTGCGCTTGAACGCACGATTCCCGCTCTGGCTCCGGTCTCCTTCGCGGCACGCAATCACATCGCCAACGCGCAAGAGCCAGAAGGGGTATTGCTCTATCTGCGTAGTGCCCAGGGCAACGATCTGTTGGCTTGGGCCGATCCACAGGGGCGCATCCTCAGCGAATCGCAATTTGCCATTCTCAACGCCGCCCGTTGCGCGCCAGAAACTCCCGCCATTGAGCGCACCCCCTATCACCACGACGCGGTGCAAAAGGCCATTGCCACCATCCACGAAAGCCAGCGGCAGACGCCTGTGGGTGGACAATTGGGGCGACCTTCGGGCGCACGTTTTCGTACCTATGAACGGCTCAAAGCCTTTGCTGAAAATTTGCGTAACACCCTTTTTGCGTTTGAATGGGAGGCGCGCGGTCTGAACCGCGCCATTGAAGAGATCTATCGCTATCCGCTGCGCCAAACTGCCGCCGACACCCTAAACCGCCAGCTACGCGCCAGCATCAATGACGAAGACCTTGTAACGCTGGTCTGTGATCTGCGCGCCGAAGACCGCCTCTGCATCATCAGCGATACCGCCGAGCAAGGCACCTATCAACCTCAAATCATTTGTAGCTTGGGCCTCGCCCCCACAGGAAACTAAACTAGGCCCCCTATCTCCCAATCCACCCTGCTCTCGACCCAATCTCTGCGTCCCCAGCCCAACCGCGCACACATCCGCCAGAAGTTACAGAACTTTGCCTTTGTGGATCTCTTCCTTGATGAGCTTGGGTGGGAGCAATTGCGCCAGCCCCCCTATGGTTTTGTGGTGGGCGATCAAGAATATTTTCTCGATGCGCTGGCAGAAAAGCGCGGCGTGGTGGTTTTCCATTGTGCCGCCCTCTATGACTCTGCCACGCGCCGCAAGATCGAACACCAGGTTGCCAAGAGCTTCCGTGAACATCTGATCGTCTACACCAATGCCGAGCAGACCACGCAGATCTGGCAGTGGGCACGGCGCGAGGCAGGCAAACCCTTGGTGGTGCGCGAACAACGCTTTGACAAAGGCCAAGTTGGAGAAGCCCTTGTGCAAAGGCTTGCGGAGAGTGCCTTTGGCATTGACGAAGAAGAATCG
>JBBQIG010000232.1:0-7578 GCA_038324715.1 Anaerolineae bacterium
GCTGGAAACCCAACCAAAGCACAGAGACCACCGACATCGAAGAGAGAGAAAAAGCTGCGTAACAGGGCTGCACTGGCTCACGATCGATTTCGATTCTTGTTTATTGGTAGAACTTATCTTGAAGAGTTGAGGAGAGTACAAAATGAGTGAAACACCCATTGTTCCAGATTCATTTCCTGTTGATACCCTCAACGAAATTGGCGTCTTGAAGCGGCGCGAGATTGAAGCACGCATCATCGGCCCTTTTGTGGATGCGCTTGTCGATGAGTTTGAGCGTGAACGTGTGTTGGCAATTCTGGGTGAGACGATTATCCACATTGCCCGCAAGCAGGGGGCGGAACGTGCCGATGCTGTGGGGGATGACTCGCTGCTAGCTTTTTCGCAGTCGGCGGGGGATTGGCGCAAGGGCAATGCTCTGGAAATCGAAGTGTTGGAGCAGAACGAGGAGCATTACGACTTTAATGTCACGCGCTGTCGTTATGCCGAGATGTATCGCTCACTGGGGCGTGCCGATCTGGGGGCAATTCTTTCATGCAACCGCGATTATTCGCTTGTAGAAGGCTTTAACTCAGAGATTAAGCTGGAGCGCAAACAGACGATTATGCAAGGCGCACCTTGTTGCACCTTTCGCTATTCCAAAGAGACTGAACCCAAAGATGTGGAATCCACACAGGCATAGTTCAGTTAGCAGAACCCAAATAGGTAGAAGGTTGATCTGTTGTCACGTTTATTTGATGCGTTGAAGTTGCGGGGCGTCACCCTGCGAAATCGTATTGGCGTTTCGCCCATGTGCCAATATAGTTCAGAGGATGGATTTGCCACAGCGTGGCATCTTGTTCACCTGGGGTCAAGGGCAGTGGGCAGCGCGGGGCTGGTGATTGCGGAAGCAACAGCGGTACAAGAGAATGGGCGCATCTCGCCCAACGATCTTGGGATTTGGAAGGGTACACATATCGCCGCACTTGCGCCGATTGCGCAATTTCTTGCCGAAGAGGGCGCAGTAGCGGGGATTCAATTGGCTCATGCAGGGCGCAAGGCAAACACGGCGCGGCCCTGGGAGGGCGGCATGCCGCTACCCAACCCGAACGGGGCCTGGCATATTGTCGGCCCCAGTGCCATTGCCTTTCGCGATGATTACCCAACGCCTCACGAACTCACCCTCGCCGAGATTGATGAGGTCAAGGTTGCCTTTGTTGATGCTGCACGACGTGCAGTAGAGGCAGGCTTTCGCTTGATCGAGATCCATGCGGCGCACGGTTATCTGCTGCATAGTTTCTATTCGCCCGCCTCGAATATGCGCCGAGATCAGTATGGCGGTAGCTTTGAGAATCGTATCCGCCTCTTGCTAGAGATCGTGGAGGTGGTGCGGAATTCACTGCCGGATGACCTGCCGTTGGCGGTACGTATCTCTAGCACGGATTGGGTCGAGGATGGTTGGAAAGTGGAAGATAGTGTTGACCTGGCAAAGCGACTGAAGGCGGCTGGGGTGGATTTGGTGGATTGTAGTTCGGGCGGAAATGTGGCGACTGCCAAAGTGCCGCTGGACCCAGGGTATCAGGTGCGCTTTGCGCGTGATATTCGCCAACATGCTCAGATTGCTACGGCAGCGGTGGGTCTAATTACGGGTGCTGAACACGCCGAGCAGATTGTTGCGAAGGGTGAGGCTGATGTTGTGCTGTTGGGGCGCGAGTCGCTGCGTGATCCTTATTGGCCTTTGCACGCGGCAAGGCAACTTGGTTTAGAGCCAGCGCCTCCACCACAGTACGCGCGTGCTTTCTGATAAATTGACATAAATAGAAGAGGCAATCGGTCGCAGGGTGATCTGCATGGCTGGTTGCCTCTCTTTTATTGGTGGTTTGTTGGAAGTAGATAGGAACGATTTGGGACTGGCGGTTTATGTGAAGTGTCGGAGGGGTGAAATAGCAAGAACCTTCCTCGGAGATTGAAGCTCCAAGGAAGGGGTGGAGTAGGGTGGGTGAGGCTATGCGGTTCCTAGATAGGCGTCTTGGACTTCTGGGCTGTCGAGTAGCGCTTGTGCTTTGCCTTCTAGGACGATGCGTCCATTTTGCAGAACGTAGCCACGGTGGGCAATTTGCAGGGCAAGGTTTGCGTTTTGCTCGACCATGAAAATGGTGATGCCCTGGGCGTTAATCTCCTGAATAAGTTCTAAGACGCGATCCACATAGAGCGGTGAAAGTCCCATTGTCGGTTCGTCCATGCAGATCATGCGTGGACGGCTCATGAGGGCGCGGCCAATTGCCAGCATCTGTTGCTCGCCGCCGCTGAGTGTGCCGCCGCGCTGGGTAATGCGTTCTTTGAGACGGGGAAATAAGAGCAACATGCGCTCGTAATCTTCCTCAATCTCCTTGCGGTCGTTGCGTTGGTAGGCTCCCATAAGCAAGTTCTCGCGCACACTCATCTGTGCGAAGATGCGGCGTGATTCGGGGACTGAGCCTACACCCAAGCGGATGATTTTAGGCGTAGTCCAGCCAGTGACATCTTGCCCATTGAAGATGACTTTGCCTTCACGCGGGGTGACGAGGCCGAGAATGATCTTCATGGTGGTGCTTTTGCCACTGGCATTGCCCCCCAAGAGACAAACAATCTCGCCCGCGTTGACCTCTACATTGAGATCAAAATGAACTTGTACGGGGCCGTAATAGGTGTTGACATGCTGTAACTGGAGTAGCGCTGCCCCTGCGGGTGGCAGATTGACTGGCTGAGTGCTTGATTGGGTATTAGAGTGGGTGGTGGTTGTCATGTTGTGGCTACCGGGGCATCGTTGAGCGGCGGGATTAAATCTGCGACAGGTCGGTTTGCCTCATTCGCCGCATCCTGAAGATCGCGGTTATGTTGGCTATGCCCCAAGTAGGCTTCGATGACGCGTGGATTGTGACGCACTGCGTTGGGTGTGCCCTCGGCAATCTTTTGGCCGTTATCCATCACGACTACGCGGTCGGAGAGTTGCATGACCAGTGATAACTTGTGTTCGATCAGCAAAACGGTCAACCCGCGCTGTTTGATAAGTTGAATCACTTCTAGCATTTCTGCTGTCTCGGTTGGATTCATGCCCGCAGTTGGTTCGTCGAGCAGAAGAAGACGGGGACGGAGTGCAAGCGCGCGCGCAATCTCTACACGGCGACGATTAGCATAGGAGAGGCTATAGGCTGATTCCTGCCGGCGTGGCATGAGCCGTTCGCCAAAGAGCGACAGAATTTCATCTGCTTCACGGCGCAATTCTTCCTCTTCGGCTTTGACAGAGGTCGGTTGCACCAGCGCCATCACCAGTTCGGTGAGAAGTCCAAGATAGGGGTGCCGTGGTCGCGCTGCTGCACGTCGTGCATGCGCACCGATGAGTACATTGTCTAGCACGCTCATGTTGCCAAAGACGCGCCCATGTTGAAAGGTGCGCGCGATGCCGTGATCCGCCAACTGGTCAACGCGCAGCCCATTGATGCGTTTACCTTCAAAGATGATTTCGCCTTGGGTCGGTCGATCGATGGCGGTAATCAGATTAAAGAGCGTGGTTTTGCCCGCACCATTGGGGCCAATCACACTGACTGTCTCGCCTTCCTTCAGGTCAAAGCTGACATCATCGACAGCTTTGACCCCATCAAAATTGCGTGAAAGACCTTTTATTTCAAGAAATGACATATCAGACCGTCCCCAATAATCCCTGTGGTCGGTAACGGATTAGCAGCAACAAAGCCAACCCGTAGAAAAGATAGCGATATTCTACCAAACCACGTGACAATTCTGGCAACGCGGTCAGTGCCACAGCACCCACAATGGCACCCAGCATATTGCCCATCCCACCGAGGATGACCATGGTCAAGACCAAAATTGAGGTGGTGTTGGTAAACGTTTCATGATTGATGTAGGTGTACATATGGCCTGTGAAAGCTCCGCTGACACCTGCAATAAAGGTGCTGGCAGCAAAGACCAGTGCTTTATAGCGGTTCAGGTTAATGCCGTAACTTTGCGCCGCCACATCGTCTTCACGGATTGATCGCCAGGTGCGTCCCAAAGGAGAACGCAACAAGCGCCATTGGAAGAGCACAGCCAATAGCAAGAGCCCCAGCGAATACCAGTAGAGTTCGCGTGGGAAGATTGCCTCCCAACCAAAGAAGGAGGGGGGGGAGATGTTGGTGATGCCCATAACGCCTTGGGTCATCCATGACCAATTGAGGATGACTTGGCTCACAATTTCGCCAATGCCGAGGGTGGCAATGGCGACGTAATGTGCACGCAGGCGAAAGGCTGGGAGTACCAACAGCGTACCGAGCACGGCAGTGATAATGCCCGCCGCCAGCAACGACCATTCAAATGACCAGCCGAGGCGTTGGGTGAGCAGTGCCGATGCATAGGCTCCGATGGCAACAAAACCGGCATGTCCCAAAGAAGTCTGCCCTGCTGTTCCCGTTGCGAGTGTAACACTTAAGGCGACCATTGCAATCAGCCAAGCATTTGTCAGGATCTGTAGCGTGTAGGGGTCGCGCACAAAGAGTGGCAATGCCACCGCAACGACTGATAGCGCCACTACACCCCAGAAGGGCAAGAGAAATGGCTTGCTATGAGCAATGAAGGTTCCGGTGAGCGGTTCAGGTGGCGCTTGGCGTTTTCTGCTAAAGAGTCCATTGGGGCGCAAGATGAGAACGCCGATTAAGATTACGAAGGCAAAGAGGTTGCGATAGGTTGCGCCAAATGCCGATACGCCATAACTTTCAATTAGCCCCAAGATTAAACCGCCGAGGACTGCGCCAGGGATATTGCCCAGACCACCGAGCAGGTTGGCTGCAAAACCCTTAAGGACAGCTTGGAAACTCATGGTGGGGTAGACGGTGCTGAAGTAGATGCCCACCAACATGCCTGCGATGCCGCCCAGGATGGAGGCAATTGCAAAGGTTGTTTGATTGACCGCGTTGACATCCACACCCATTTGTTGGGCTGCGTCGCGATCTTGTGCCGTGGCACGCAAGGCCCAGCCTAGCTTGGTGAAGCGCAGAAATAAGTACAAGATCAGCGCGGTCGTGAGACCGACCGTAGCGATCAAGATATCAATCATGCCGATGTTGACGCCACCCAGTTGGATACGCGTCGCAGATAACGGGTTGGGAAAGGATTGCGGATTGGGCGAAAAGATAATCTGCACCAGTTGATCTAGCGCAAAGCTGATGCCGATGGTGGCGAGTAAGGGGGCAATGCGGGCAGAATTTTGCAAGCTGCGCAAGCCCAATCGCTCAATGATCATGCCCAACGAGCCACAAACTACAATCACAGCAAGGAAGGCAACGGGCAGAGGTAGACCAAATTGGGTTACAGAGACCCAGCCTACATACGCACCGACCATATAGACCGAGCCGTGGGCAAAGTTGATGAGGTTGCCGACGCCAAAGATGAGCGCCAGACCTACTGCGGTCAAGGCGTAGATGTTGCCGATGACAAGACCATTTATTGTTTGGTCAAAGAAGGTGCGTAGGAAACTTTCCATTGCGATCTACTTAATCTGTGTAATGAATTCGTGAAAGTGATAGATGTAGCTGGCTATGCTATCTGTCCCTTGAAACGAGTGACTACGAAGTGGTGACTGGGAGAAAGTCAGCGGCACGACGTAGGGCGTGGAGGTTAGCTGCTGGTACTTCGTCGCTCACGGCACACCCAGGCGTCAACAGGAAATGACGTGCGCCGGTGAGTTGAATGGCAGCCTGTGCTTCTTTCAGAACTTCCTCTGGCGTACCATTTTGCAACACGCCTAATTCGTCTACTCCGCCCATGAGTGCCTGTGGGATACGCACTTTTGCGTCACTCACTGTCGGGTTGTCTTGCCCAACTGCCGCCCAATTTACGGCATGGACGGGATAATTGATTACGCTGTCAAAATAAACATTTGAACCACAAATGTGCAACAGATTGAACGGGGCCTCTTTTACCGTTTGCAGCAGTTGCAGATCATAGGGCCGGCCAAACTCTTCATACTCGGCTTCTGACAAGCCCCCATGCCGCGCCAGCCTGACTATGGCAAAGAACAGGCCGCTGGCACCGGATTCTAATACTGCGGATGAGTATTGGATGAGCGTCGCTGTAATATTTTGTAGGGCTTCGTGTACACCTGCGGGGTCTTCGTTCATATAGTGCTTAAGGCCATCATACTGAGCTTGAACGGTATCTGCCATTGTATGCTGGCGGGGGCGCGCTATGAGGAAGCCCAGGACGGAGAGTGGTGCGAAGAGCGTTTGCAGAAAATGTGCATCGCCAATGCCTGCTTTGATCTGGCGTACAAGGTTGAGTTGTTCATCAAAGACGCCCGTGGTGCCGCTAATGGGCCAAATCTTCTCTAAATCTGCGGGGCCATTGAGGGGGCCATCAATAAACTCAGGCAACACGCCACTATAGTTTGAGTAATCATACTGATTACCCCACGCCTCCGCATAGTAGGTGCCGCGGGGATTCACTTTGAGCCAGTCCCAGTCGAAGTCCGAAAAATGTTTGAGGCTGACCCGGGCAAGCGCATCGACATTGGTCTCTTCAGGGATGAAATGTCGCCACGCCGATACAGGTACGCGATCTACCTCTGCGCCTTGTAGCGCTGCGTCTACACGTTCACGTTTAGATAGTTGTTTCATTTGCCATGCCTGTTTGCTCTACTGGGTAAACTCTACTGGGTAAGAGGAAGCAGATGCAGATGTGTAAGCACATCTGCATCTGCTTCGGGTTTTAAACGGGGTTACTGACCGGCAGTGGGCTTTACGCCATCCCAAAGGACGAACGCGCCATCTTTGACTACCAGATCCACAAACTCTGGATCTTTGACACGGCGGGTTTCGACATCAAAGCTCGCCTCACCATAGATTACGCTAGGCACAGCCTCAAGTTGTGGCAAGGCAGCCAGAACGCCTTCGCGGGTAGGCCCGCCAAGTTCAATGGCCTTTGCAATCAAGTGCATTGTGTCATAGGCATGGATGGCAAAATAGTCAGGTGTTTCATTGTATTTGGCAACGTAGCGATCTACGACATTTTTGACCTGAGGACGGGGGTCAGAGGGGAGGAATTGCCCACGGATAAAGACCCCTTCGGCTGCTTCACCACCCAATTCCAGGAAGTCTGGCGATTGCATGGAAGATGCACCCACTACAGGAACATCTAGCCCAGTTTGCTCTAGCTGTTGGGCAATGAGCGCACCATCTGCTTGATAGGAGATGAGCACAATTCCGTCTGGGTTGGCGTCTTTGGCGCTTGTGAGCGCAGAACGGAAATCTTTCTCATCGGCAAGATAGGCGGCGCTGGAAACAATTTCCCCACCTAGCTCAACTACTCGTTCGGAAAAGAGCTCGAAGCTGGTTAGGCCCCAGTCTGTGTTGAGGTAGAAGACGGCAACTTTGCTCATGCCGAGATCTGTGATGGCATAGTCTGCCAAGGCGGGTGACGCCTGTGATTGAGTTACTGAGTTGCTCCAGGTGTACTCACCCCCTGCGTCGGTGAAATCGGGATGTGAGTTGGTGAAGCCAAATTGCACCAGGCCCGCACGTTGGTAGATGGGGGAGGCTGCCATGGATGCACCAGAGCTAAAGTCGCCCAGTT
>JBBQIG010000233.1:0-7562 GCA_038324715.1 Anaerolineae bacterium
ACGCTTGGCTTGGCACTTAAATAGAGAACAAGCTCTTGCTAACAAGGAAGAACTATACTTTAGAGGTAATAGAACTAAACTCACTCGTGGCTAGTATATGGTATACCAAATGCCTAGACATAGGGTATACCATCAGTCAGATCTTGTCAAGTCCCAAATTTTCGTTCGAAATCACCACAATTCCGCGCAAAACAAAAAGCGAGGTAGGCATCCATTAATGCTTGCCTCGCTTCTGGCTACTTATAGTTGCTACTTGTAAGTCCATCAAACCTTCGCGCTGAAGGCAAGTAACTTTTACCTAATCGGCGGCAATGCGTGAGGCTTCGTCGGCTTCATCATTGCCTTCCTTCTCACTTTCCTTCTCCGCATCAGAGAGTAGTTGATGACGATGCAGGCTTGCATAGTAGCCGTTTCGTTCTAACAATGTAAAGTGGTTGCCATCCTCCACCACGCGGCCCTTTTCCATAACAATAATGCGGTCAGCGTTACGCACAGTGCTCAGGCGATGGGCAATGACCAAGCTGGTGCGTGTACGCAATACGCGCTCCAAGGCTTCTTGCAACAAAGCCTCTGTTGCCGTGTCAATGCTACTGGTCGCCTCATCCAAAATCAACACGCCTTCGGGGCAAAGGGCGAGTGCACGTGCCAGCGACAACAATTGCCGCTGACCCTGTGACAGATTCTCGCCATTGGGAAGCACCTTAAAGTCATACTGCTCTGGCAACTCTTCAATAAAGGTGGCGGCATTGCTAAGTTCCGCAGCCCGACGAATATCGGCATCGCTCAAATCTGTACGATAAAGAGCAATATTGTGGCGGATGGTTCCCTCCATACAAATTGGGTCTTGGGGTACTACAGCCACGGTCTTACGTAACTCTTCAAGCTTGAAACGACGAATGTCAGTTCCATCTAGCAGCACACGCCCCTTTGTCGGATCATATTGGCGTGCCAGCAAGCTCACCAGGCTAGATTTGCCCGCACCGGTTGCGCCCACAACTGCCACGGTCTGTCCAGCAGGAATTATGAGATCCACACCTTGCAAGACAGGTTCATCGGGCAGATACCAAAAATGCACATTTTCATACGCGATCTCCCCGCGAATGGCGGGCATCGGTAAGGGGTCGGGCGGGCTGACAACTTTAGGTTCCATGACCAACATGCTATGGATGCGTTCTGCCGCACCCAACGCCACCTGGATCGAATTGTATTCTTGAGAGAGACGCAGCACAGGTTGAAAGGCGCGCTCTGTATACTGCACAAAGGCGATCAGCATACCCAGGGTTGCCCATCCAGCCAACACCCCTTGTCCACCACCATAGAGAATCAACCCCAAGCCGACAGCAGCAAGAACTTCCTGTACGGAGAGAAAAACGGCGCTGTGCCAACGCAATTCTACCAGGGCGTCGCGATAGGTTTTGTTGTAGGCTTCGAACTCGCTTTCACTCTCATGCTCATGGTTGAAAAGTTGTACCACAGTCATGCCGTGAAGATGCTCATTGAGGAACGAGCTAATGCGAGCTTGTGCAGTGCGCTCACCACTGGAGGAGCGACGGATACGCGCGCGAAAATAGCGTGTGGTCAGCGCCACAATCGGCAACACGGCCAGCGACAGCAGTGCCAGTTGCCAATTCACAGCAAGCATAACGCCCACAATCACGATCAGCGTCACACCTTCAACCAAAATAACCACAACACTGGTGGAAAGCACGGCATTCAGTTGATCAATGTCGTTGGTCAGCCGCGCCACCAGGTCGCCAGTCGAAGTGCCGGTGAGAAATCCGTGGTCTTGACGCAGAATGTGGTTGAAAAGTTTGACACGTAGATCCGCAAGCGCGCGCTGCCCGGCTTGTTGTAAAAAGTAGTTAAACGCAAAGGTCAACACAAATAACCCGACTGCGGTTGCGCCATAGAGCGTGGTAATGCGTATCAGGGGCTGAAGCTCACCGCGCGCAATTGGCCCATCAATAGCCTGTTGCAGCAAGTAGGGCGGCACCGCATTCAGCGCTGCCGTGCCCAACATCAGCACCATCGAAATTGCCAGCCACTTCTTATAGGGGGCAAGCGAACTGCCTAAAAGCTTAAAGAGGGCAGAATCTTGACTGGCAACTTCCGATAGCTTGCGCCGGCGTTCTTGTTCGACGCGTTTTGCTTCTTCCTCTATTGATTCTTTCACAGCGGCTTCGGTATTCTTAGAGTGCGCCATTGATCTTCTCCTCCGTCGCCTGCATCATTTCACGCTCATACATCTCGGCATAAGGGCCATTGAGCGCCATCAAGCTTTCATGATTTCCCGATTCAATTATCTGCCCATGATCCAGCACCACAATTTGATCAGCGTCTTGCACCGCAGCCAAACGTTGCGTAACAATTACACAGGTACGTTGGGTGCGTGTGCTACGGAGTTCACGTAAAATTTCGGACGCCGTCTTCATGTCGATGCTCGCCAGCGCGTCATCTAGCAAGAGCACCTTGGGGTCACAGACCAGTGCACGCGCAATGGCAGTGCGCTGCTTTTGCCCACCAGAAAGCGTGGCTCCTCGTTCACCCACAATGCTATCTAACCCTTTTGGCAGTTGGGACAAATCTTTCGAAAGCCGCGCCTGATCGATTGCTTGATGAATCTGCGGATCGGGTGTTGCCGGTGCACCCAGTGCAATGTTGTTGCGTAAAGGCATACTGAAGAGCAGCGACTCTTGCGGCACATAAACTACAGTGTTGCGCAGGTTAGCAAGCTTTAGGTCGCGCAGGTCAATGCCATCAATAAGAATACGCCCTTCATCTGGATCATGGATACGCCCCAACAGGCTGATCAACATACTCTTGCCAGAACCAGTTGGGCCGACAATCCCCAGTGTGGTGCCCGCTGGCACATCTAAATTAATATTCCGCAGGGACCAACGTCCCTGATCCTCAGCCCAGACACCCACATCCTCAAAGCGCAAGTTGCCAGTCAGTTCGATGTCATGCGCCTTCTCTGAATCAACAATCTTGGGCCAACGATTCAGGATTTCACCAATACGCGCAGCGGCGGCATTGCCCTGTTGTAGACGCGTAAAGGCACCCGTAATTTGCTGGGCACCTGAATTGAGCAGACCGAGATACACAATAAACTGCACATACTGACCAATGGTCAACTCGTTGCCAATGATCATCATACCGCCCATATAGACCACAACGGTGGCTGCGAGACGAACTACCAAGCTTGGAATGGGAGAGATCGCGCTAGAAGCGTTTACAAAGTGCAAGTTGCGGCGCACATAATTCTTATTGATCTCACGAAAGGAGTCCACCACGGCATCTTCTTGTACATACGCAGTCAACATGCGTGCCGCGTTCAAATGCTCTTGAACAAAAGCAGAGAGCTTACCCACCTCTTCCTGTACGCGTACAAAGGAGGCTTCTAAGATTCTCCCCAAGCGTATCTGCAAGGCGATGCTGAACACAAGCATGATGACCACCAAGCCAGAGAGTAGAGGGCTGGTCAAGGACATGAGTCCAGCGCCGATGAGCAAGAGAAAGAGGGAATGGACTGACATCTGGAATCCGGCGCTGTAAAAACGCCAGATGTAGATAAAGTCACTTGTCCCGCGCGAGAGCAAATCGCCTGTTCCATACTTCTGGCGCGTCTCTTTGTCGAAGAGTAACAGCCGGTGGAACATATCCTGGCTCATGTTGTAGGTGATTCCTGCCGCAATCTCACCCGTGAGCATACGCAGTTGATAGCGGAAAAACGCGACAATAACGGCCAGTACAACCAAACCGACAGCGTAGGTCAAGAGCGTGGAGGAAGTCAAACCCGTGTTAAGCGCGTCAATGCCCCAACCTAGCCAAGTTGGGCTAAAGGCACTTGCGCCTGCGCCAATCAAGGCAAAAAGCGTACCCATCAACAACATTCCTCGATAGGGGCGCATGTAGGGCAGAAGAATGCTAAGTCCTGTTTTATGCATAATGATCCTTTCCCTTAGCGAAGCATTGCTCGCTACGCCATATAGCCAGGGTGATCTTAACCCTGGATGGCTTTATTCCTAATCAGCCCGTTCATCAGTCCACTCGACTCAACCCAGATACAGACTCTGGAATAAGAGAGAATCGGAACTTGGATAACAACCAGAGCTAAACAGAAAAATGAATACGTCCAGTCTAGCTATCCGCAGACAGCTAGACTGGACGGTTAATTTGGTCGACTGGAAGAGAAGCTAGAGTATTCGTCACATATAGTTCGATTCTAGAACTAACTTAGCTATAGTATACGCCTCATTCTGGCTCTGTGCAAAACATTGGATCAATTAACAGGAGCTTAACAAATGGTAAGTTTAGTCTAAAAGCAATTCAGTAATCCCCATCCAACTCTTCGCTCTGCCAGTAATTTCCCGCTTGGCAGGGAGGTGGCATGTCGGGCTTGGCGCACCTGCTTGGGTGCGCTACAATTTAGAAGTGCTTATATTTGGTATTGTGATTAGATAGCGTGACTTGCACAGATGCTGACCCGGTAAAATTCGGTGGCAGCACTGTTGGCAAGCGTTGAGATGAACGGTAGAGGTAACAGTAGAGATGGACAAGCGAAACGCCAACTATGTATCGATTCTATAGCTCCCCAACCACCCTTGATGAAGCCTTGGCGCTTAAAGCCTATCATGGAGACGCGGCGCGCATACTCGCCGGGGGAACCGATCTGCTCATAGAGCTAGATCGCGATCAGCGCCATGCGCCTGATGGGGGAAAGCTGGGGATGATTGATCTCACACGCATTCCGGGGCTGGCAGAGATTCGCCAGGAAGGTGGGCAAATCCATTTGGGGCCATTGGTTACACACAATCAGTGCATTGCCAGTGACTTGATCATTGCCCATGCCTTTCCTCTGGCGCGAACTTGTTGGGAAGTTGGTGCGCCGCAGATTCGCAACCGCGCCACCATTGCGGGCAATCTAGTTACTGCCAGCCCCTCCAATGACACTATTGTGCCGTTGATGGCACTTGATGCCACGGTCACGCTCCACAGCGCGGCCCGTGGCGAACGCACAATCGCTCTGCGCGACTTTTACAGTGGCTTCCGCAAAGTAGACTTAGCTGCCGATGAATTGTTAACATGCATCTCCTTTGCGCCCATGCACGCTAATCAGGAAGGCAATTTCATCAAGCTTGGTTTGCGCCGCGCCCAAGCCATCACCGTCAACAGCGTTGCTGCCATCATCACCTGGGCGGAAGATCAGCAGCACCTTCAAGCAGCAGCCATCAGTTTGGGTGCGGTTGCACCGACAATTGTGCGCGCCACCGTTGCCGAAGAATTTTTGGCGGGTAAGCCCTTGACCGACGAGGTGATTGCATCAGCCGCGCGCCTGGCGGTGGAATCTGCATCGCCGATTGATGATGTACGCAGTGATGCCAACTACCGTCGTGCAATGGTAGAGACGCTCACCGCACGCATCCTCACCCAAATTCGCAATGGAGATGCACGCGCAGGATGGCTCACCGATCCAGTGATGCTTTGGGGGCAGACGCAAGGCGTTTGGCCTGTGGCAAAACCACTTGTACAGGGGGAGACACTAGCGG
Source organism: Anaerolineae bacterium (assembly GCA_038324715.1). Lineage (GTDB taxonomy): Bacteria > Chloroflexota > Anaerolineae > Caldilineales > Caldilineaceae > QEUY01. The sequence continues at coordinate 5,550 of JBBQIG010000233.1, forward strand.
ACGGAGAAGAGATTCAGACCCTGGTCAATGATCAAGCAGCGGTGTTGCCAGGAGGAATGACCTTACTAGACAGTCTACGTTTGGCAAGCTTTATCAGCGTGAAGGAAGGCTGTGCCGAGGGAGAGTGTGGGGCTTGCACCGTCTTTCTGGATGGAATGGCGGTCATGGCTTGTCTAGTCCCCGCAGAACGCGCGGCAGGTTCACAGGTCATAACGCTCGAAGGACTGGGCGACCCAAGCAATCTCCATCCAATCCAAGCCGCCTTTGCCCAAAGCGGGGGCGTGCAATGTGGCTACTGTACGCCTGGATTTATTATGAGCGCAGCCAAACTCATAGAAGAACGTCCCCAGCCCACTCGTGAAGAAGCCCAAGAGGCACTCACCGGCAACTTCTGCCGCTGTACCGGCTATCGCAAAATTCTCGATGCCATCGTTGCCGCAGGTGCAACACCGAGCATCAACACCTGACCTTTGTAACGAGTATTTGAACTTAAACGCTTTAGATTGCAAAAGAAGAGATTGAAAGAGAACTAAGTATGAGCGAAGAGCAAGAGCCAGCCACGGATTCACGACTGGATATTGGCCCCATGATCCAGGTGGGGATCATTGTGCATGATGCCGAAGCGGCTGTGGCCGCGTGGACGAGCCGCTTTAAGCTCGGCCCAGCCCACTTTGTCGATTGGCCCATTCCCGGCAAAAATCTAGAAGAGACTGCAACTTATCATGGCAGGCGCGGCAATTTCCGCATGCGCTTGGCTTTTCTGCAGGCGGGAGCAGTGCAGTTGGAATTCATTCAGCCGCTTGAAGGCGAAAATATTTACAGCGACTTTCTCAATGAACATGGTGAAGGGCTACACCACCTGTTGTTCGAGGTGGAAGACCCCGCTGCCATGATTGCGGGCATTGGTGCGCCTGTGCTGCAAAGCGGTGGCTCCTCCCTACGCCCCGGGGCAACATGGTCCTATCTCGACACACAAGAGATGCTGAGCGCAATGATCGAGTTGCGGACAAAGTTGTGAGGTGTACAGACAAAAGTCAGACAGTGAGTCTCTATGCCAACGGCTAGCCTAAAAAGCACCATCGAGTCGATTCAGTATTTTGTTGGCACTTCGGAAGAGGAAGTTGCCTACCTGACAGAACAGAGCAGGCTGCGACTCTTTTCTGCTGGGGAGATGATCTTCTTTGAAGGCGAACGGGCGGATGGCTTATGGGTGGTCGAAACAGGTCATGTCAAAATTTTCAAGCTTAATCCCGATGGGGGTGAGCACATTTTGCACCTGCGCGGCCCGGGTAAAACCTTCAACGATATTGGTGCGTTGGATGGAGGCAATAACCCGGCGAATGCTGCTGCTTTGAGCGACAACGTGCGCGTCTGGCTCATCCCTGCGGAGACCATCACCTATATACTGGCGCACAATGCACAGGTCGCCTTGAACGTGGTGCGGCTGTTAGCAGTACGTGTGCGCTCGCTCGTCGGTCAGATTGAAGACCTGGCACTCTATTCAGTCATGGTACGTCTGGCACGATTTTTGCTCAAGCAAGCGGAAGACCCCTCATTAAGTGGCCCTGGCGTAACCCGTACCGCCATTGCAGCGCACATCAATACCACCCCACAAACCATCAGCAATGTTCTGCGTTCACTTGAAGAAGCCGGGGCGATTCAGTTTGATCGCCACCGACTTTTCATTGTGAATGAACGCATCTTACGCACGATTGCCATGCTCTAACGGCATCGGCGCGCTCACGACTCATCCCCAATCCCCACACCCTATACTTCTCGAATGCCCCTCTCTCATGAATAGAGGATAGGGACGAAATTCCTTCCTTGCTTTTAATCTAGATTAAATACAAAACAATTTTGACCCGCTATCCTGGAACTATAAACAGGTAAGGGAATCGTGATTTGCGACCTGATGATCAGTTCAACAATTGCCACAGCCCCTTACCAATAGTTTGCAAAACATTGTACGGGAGGAATACCTTATGAAATCTAATCAATTGTTAGAAGGGCTTG
>JBBQIG010000234.1:0-7543 GCA_038324715.1 Anaerolineae bacterium
TTGGCGCACAATGTGTCGAGGTGGAGGTGGACACTGCCACGGGTGAAATCACCATCCTACGCTTGGTCGCCGCACATGACTGTGGTCGCATCATCAATCCAACCATGGTAGACAGTCAGGTAGTAGGTGGCGTCACCCAGGGCATCGGCTTTGCCCTCACCGAAGAACGAATTGTCGACCCGCGCTATGGAACGCCGTTAAATGCCAACCTAGAAGAATACAAAATACCAACGGTGGCAGACATTCCGCCCATCATCCATGCCCCGGTCGATATTCCCGACGTTTATGCCAATTCAACTGGCGCGAAAGGCATTGGCGAGCCGCCCCTCATCCCCACAGCACCCGCCATCGCCAACGCCATTTATGATGCTGTGGGCGTGCGGCTGCGTCACACACCGCTCACCCGGCGGCGACTGCTAGAAGCGTTGGCAGAGCAAGCGGGAGGAGCGTCAACCGGTCAGGTTCGGAAAAACGGAACTCAGGGCAACTCACAAAGGGGCTGGACATGAGACAGTTTGACTATAGATCCGCCACAACCGTGGATGAAGCCATCCAGCTATTGGGACAAGATGGCAATGGCTCGATCAAAGCACTCGCAGGTGGCACAGATCTGCTCACCTTGATGAAAGCAGATATTGCAAGCCCCATTCAACTAGTCGATATAAAGCGGCTGGATGAATTGCCACAGGGGATTGTGCCAACCGATCAAGGTCTAAGTATTGGTGCGTTGACCACACTCGCTGAACTTGAAAAGAGCGAATATCTGCAAGAGAGTTATGCGCTTCTGGCGCAAGCGGCAGGGTTGGCAGCAACTCCCCAGCTACGCAACATGGCGACCATCGGTGGCAACTTGCTACAACGCCCCCGCTGCTGGTACTTCCGCAATGCCCACTTTCACTGTTGGCTCAAGGGAGGAGATGAGTGCCACGCGCGCGAGGGACAGAATCAGCTTCACGCGCTCTTCGACAAAAGCCCCTGTGTCGCCGTTCACCCATCCGATCTGGCCTCAACGCTGGTGGCACTCGACGCCTATGTGAAACTACGCGGGCCACGCGGCGAACGGACCCTCCCACTCAGTGGCTTCTTTACGCTGCCAGAAGAAAATCATCGCACAGAAACGAGCGTTGAGTCCAACGAATTAATGGTGGAGATCTACATTCCTGCACTGTCAGCAGGAGCACGCAGCACCTATCTCAAAGCCATGGATCGTAAAGTCTGGGCCTTTGCCCTCGTAGGAGTTGCCGCGGTGCTGCAAGTAGAAGGGGACACAATCACCGATGCGCGCCTGGTGTTGAGTGGCGTAGCGCCCATTCCTTGGCGTGCGTCTGCTGCCGAGCAAGCGTTGGTGGGGCAACGTGCCGAGGAAGCCACCTTTGCCCGCGCCGCCGAAATTGCCCTGGCAGATGCCCAGCCCCTCGAACACAACGGCTATAAAGTGACGCTCGCCCAAAGTCTCATTCGCAAGGCACTAAGCAATCTCGTCCAAAAGAATTAAGGGGATGAAGCGAATCAGGAGAGACATTCAAGCAATCTCAACTGCAACAAAATAAGCTACCTGTAGTTTAGAACGCCAGGGGATTGCTCCCTGGCGTTCTAACATGATTGAATTGGAGTGGGTGCAACGAATCTTACTATTTACATACCCTACTATGATCAAGCCATCCTAAAGGTCATTGTGGGCAAGTGTGCGGAGCGCAGTACGTAGTGCAATACAAAGACGAAAAGCAGGTGGTAAGAATGGCGGATAGACCGATATGATGCGTGTGCTTTACCTGCTCTTGGCTCTGATTTTGCTGCTATACCTCGTATACGCAGGTTTCTTCTATATCAATCAGCGCGCAATCCTCTTTCCACGCCATCTGATTATCCCGCCAGCCACAGTGTCTGCCGTGCCAGGGTTAGAAGAGTTGTGGCTAGAAACCAGTGAGGGACAAGTTGAAGCCTGGTATTTGACCCCACTGAGCGAGCAAGCGGCAGAACCTTCGCCGTTGATGATCATTACCCATGGCAACGCTGACCTGATCGACCGTTGGCTCCCTTCCGTTTCGGGTTTGCGACGGATGGGCATTGGTGTCCTGTTGGTGGAGTATCCCGGCTATGGTCGCTCGCAAGGCGTGCCCTCCTATTCTGCCATTCGCGAAACTATCTTGCTGGCATACGATACGATCATTCACCACCCTAAAGTTGACCCGCAGCGTATCATTCTCTTGGGACATTCCCTGGGTGGGGGGGCTGTAAGTGCGCTTGCGTCTGAGCGCCCAACATCTGGAATGATCCTCTTCTCCACCTTTACCAGTGTCACCGCGCTTGCTTCTGAGCAATGGCTACCTGGCTTTGCCGTACGCGACACCTTCAACAGCTTGGCAGTGGTGCAAGAGTATCCCCACCCTGTATTGGTCATCCACGGCAAGCATGATCGAACGATCCCCTATGCACACGGCGTCGCCCTGCATGCTGCCGCGCAGCAGAGTGAGTTACTCACGCTGGAGTGTGGTCACGGCAATTGCGTTGAGAACTGGGAGCTGTTTTGGCAGAACCTGCGCCCGTTCTTCGTGCAAACTGGCATCCTGAACTAAGCGTTAGTGCTCTCCAAACTAGGAGAGAAGGGCATGTCGCCCGCGCTCAGGGTTATCCTCGCGCGCAAATAAGCCACATGAGCCTGCACCATCGCCTTGCTCAGTCATTGCTTATGTCAGGTTATGAAGTCATCGAGCGCATGGACATAGCCATGCTGGATGTGGGGACTGGTGAAAGCGTTTATGACGAGGTAGATAAGTGCTTGAAATGGAGTTGAGGTGATAGCCGCTAGAGTGCCGTGGTGATCATACTTGGCTCACGATTCGGAGTCAGGAGTTGTGGCCGCTTGGTCGACGAGCTTGGCTGCGGCGTCTGCATACTTAGTGGCTTCAACCGACCATTTATTAGCTTCGTCAGGAAGTTCAGCAGCGGCGGCCTTATCTGCGCAATGGAATGCAGCATCGGCAGCTTGGGCGAGCTGTGCAATGTTGGCCGCTGCCTCGGTGGCATCGGCGGCAATCTTGGCGGCACTGGCTGCATTGCGGGCAGCCAACGACGCAGTCTTTATGGCCGCGGCAGAGGATGCAGCAGCAGACTTGGCAGCCTTGGTCGCAGCAGTTTTTGCAGTGTAGCACTGCATGGCTTCGTGTGCTTCTCGAATTCGACTTGCTGCTAATTTTAGGTATTTACTATCATCTTGGCTTTTGATGGTCATATGTATCCATTCACGCTGCTAGAAATACTTGCATAACAGTACCATAAGTTGTTACTAATGAACAACACCTTGCCAAAGTGTAACGTACGCGGGATATGGGTACGTGCGTATGTATAGATTAGAAGTCTTTCGAGGACTTACAACAATTTGCTAGTTTCAGCACCAAGTTTGAACTTGACGAAGATAGTGAACAAAATAAGCCCCTGAAGCCTGGAAGGGCAGAAGGTGGCGGAAGGCAATGCTATTCCAGTACATTGCATGGAAGCCGTTGACAAGAGCGCAGTAGGCATCCACAACAAGTTTCACGCCCGCAAGACAAATTTCTTCCGTGTCAGTACCTGTCAAGGTAACACTCTAGCGGTCAAGCTACGTTAGGCTCGGATCGGGCACGCTCAAGTACACGTTCATAACGTGAAAGGAGTGGCTTTGCCGATACACCATGCAGGAGAACACTGAGGGCAATCACCGATACAGTCAACCGGATCACCTCGGTCGCAGCTTCTTCAGAGATCCCGTGGCTAACGGCGTAACTGAGGTAATAGAGGCTGCCAATGCCCCGAACGCCAAACCAGCCCATCAGCCAGCGTTGCATCTTTGTTGTTGGCGTTCTACTTAAGAAGAGGTGCGTACTGAGTGGTCGGATCAAAAAGAAGAGCACAAGTGCAAGTGGCACCGCGCGCCAGTCCCAATAGGTGACTAGGCCGACGCCAACGATCACGACCAACATGATCTCAAGCAGGCGCTCGGCTGTTTCACCGAATGAAAGTATCTCGGCAACCACCACGCCCGCAGCAACCGCGGGTTCTTTGATTTCTTCAGGTTCAACATGGGCGGCAACGAGATCTTCGGCAGGGGGATGCACCGGCATTTCATCGGTTGCTCCAGCAGCTTCTTCTTCTGACGATTGAGGCGGATCTGGATAAGGACTTTCTTCAACGACCTCTTTCTCAGCATCACGCATCCCCACGCCAGCCGCAAAGACGGCAAGAAAGCCCCATGCACCAATAAATTCAGCCCCAACATAGGCAAGCGCAATGAGCGATAATGCCAAAAAGTCACTGGGTGCTGACGTATCTTGATGGTAGCTTCGCAGCCAAATTGCCAATCGACCCACCCCTCTTGCAAGCAAGAAGCCAAGCACGAGTGCAACCGGAATTGCCCACACGAGGCGATGAAGCGCCCAAGGGCCAATCCATTCTCCAGGCCCCCCATTTTCACTCCAAAGAAGGGCAAAGATGATAAAGGGGAAGGCCGCACCATCATTTAAGCCAGCTTCGCCGGTAAGGCCATAACGCATACGATCACGATCTGTTGCATCGTTGACGGATACACTGCTAGCCAACACAGGGTCGGTCGGTGCCAGAACCGCTCCTAATAGGAGCGCCACAGCAATATCCAACCCAAGAACGAGGTGAGCAAAGAGCACTACACCAACGATGGAGGCCAACATGACAGGTCCGGCTAACCAGAATGCCGCGCGCCAAGCTGGATCGCGTACTGGCAGCCGCAGTTTCAGACCCCCTATCAGGAGCGAAGTAATGACGGCTATCTCAGTTAAATGTTCAAACCAGGAGACTGATTCAAGAATGTCAATGCGTAACCAACCAAAGCCTACGGGGCTTATAACTACACCCAAGACCAGGTAGATGAGCGCTTGTGAGATGGGTAGACGCTGTAAATAAGCAGAGGAGAGTGCAAGTAGAAGGAGTACAACTCCAACAAAAGTCATCCAGCCGAGAAAAGTCATAAGGTTGCTTACCCGTGTAGGGCCGAAAAGGCCGGTGTAAAGGACGAATAATTGGCTCGATGCCCCTCTTCTGGTGAGGGACCTCTCCAGGACTCGAACCGGGTACAGAGAGTAGAGAGTAGAGACTACAGATTTAGACTCTGCGCCGCAGTTTGAGCTAAGGGGGGAGCAATTACAGTAGGATAGCTCCTTTAGAATACTAAACATGTAGTGAATTTCCAGGGTTAAGCGTCATTTGGGGGAACCTCAACTATAGCTCTCTCTCTCTCCTGCTCATTTGTGAAAAAGAACACAACGTTGAAATGTATCTACTGCTGGTATATACTTTGTTTTTTAATTCCGAAATAGTTTCCTCTAGTATCACTCTATTTCACCCTATTCCCCACCAGAATAGTATTTGGGCGTTTCACAAGCCTCATTATCAGCGCCCCCATGAGTTTGGAAAGGAATATCTGCCCAATGATACCGGCTTTGAAGCGCAAGAATGGAGGAATCCTCTATGCACTTTGCATTGGCCTGGTGCTTTTTCTAGCTACCGGCGCAACCACAGCCAGTGCCGCCACTTCACCCAACGCACTTCTGCAACAGGAGAATACGATACAAGCAGAAGTACAAGCAGAAGAGGCGAGCAACGCACCGCGCGACTGCATCGACCCGCTGATGGCACTCCATGTTGCCGCCACACTCGTTTCACTGCTACCTTTGCCTATTTGGGCCGATGCCGCCGACGCCGCCGCGTATGGCCTGAACATTGCGCTGAAGCACTGTCCGCCGGATTTGACCGCGCCCAAAGACATTGTGGTCGAACAACCCAGTCATGGCTGCCTCCACCGTCTGCGCCTTCCCACGCCCATTGCAATGGCAGACTTGATTGCGATGGATCACGCCATCATTGAAGAAATCTTGGCCGACTTGGGCATCAATTTGACCCCGCGGGAACGCATCGAATTGAGGGAAGAGTTAGAAACAGAGTTTGGCCGCTTTGGAACCTATGCTTATGGCTCATATTCCAATATCTATGGGATTCCGCTCCCGATTAACCTGACATCGCTGAATGTTCCCTATTGGGACGAAATCGGCACGCCAAGCGTCTTTCACTACAACTCAGATGCCTTGATTGAAGTGACCTTCCCTGGCGAACGTATTTCCCCCAATTTACTCGAGATCCCGGTGGGCAACCATCAGTTTCAATGGGAAGCCAAGACGCTCATCTCCGACTTTGACTACGTTCCGTTTTTTCTTGCGAGTAGTGCCTACCGCTCCTATAAAGCTGCCCAAGCCAAAACCACAAAGCGCTTTGCTATTGATGCCTCTCAGGGCGCGCTCAAGAAGCAAATTGAAGAAATGCTTGAGCAAGGAAATCGTTTTTTTGCAAAACAAGTTGCCAAGGAATTTGCGAAGAACTTTATGACCACGGCGCTGCTTGCCAAAGCAAACGCTTTCTATAAAATCTCGCCATATTACACACCGGGGAAATTCACAGGCGCGAATACGACCGCTGTTCAAAAGCTAACCATTGTTGATGCGAATTCGCCCGTGATCAGTGGCGTGCAAAATGTGGTGCTGGAAGCGACCGACCCCGGCGGGATGCAAGCGGCGCGCAAACTGGGCGAGTTACAGGCGCCAATCTCTGCCAGCGATGACTGTGATCCAGACCCCACCTTGACCTATTCCACACCCGGATTTTGGCCGCTGCTCGTGGGTGACGATGGCAATCCGCTGCCTTCTGCCCAAATTGTCTGGCGCGCCAGCGACAATGGTGCGGCATCAGCCCAGGGCGGCATAAACACCACGGAGGTTATCCAGCAAATTACTGTGGTCGATACCGAGCCACCGATATTGCTCGCGCCGCCGCCTGTGATGATGTACGTACAACCCGGCGGCGCGGAAGTCCCGTTGGGCAATCCACAGGTCTTTGATATAGTCGATTTACGACCCACCGTCAACTACAATGCTCCCGGTACCACCGAAGGTCTACAATGGCCCATCTTCGGCCCAGGCGTCCACTATGTAGACTGGACAGCCACCGACCAATCTAAGAACAGATCGGAAGTTGTACCGCAACTGGTTAACATCAAAGCACCCGGCTCGAACAACACGCCCGTCGCCTTTAACCAAAATGACGGAAATACTATCCAAGCCATTGCCGATGAACCCATTATGATTACCGTGCGTGGCGAAGATCAAGACGTGGATGGCGAAGGGATGCGCGACCCGATTTGGTTCACCATTGCTCGCCAGCCGGATCACGGCTTCTTCATTGCGCCGCTCTACCCCTACTTTGTGGACGACTATCGCATCACAGCGCGCTACAGTCCGCAGATCGCCGCGGCTGAAGGAGAAGCATTCGCCTTGGGATTGGCCCAAGACCCCAATGCCATGCATCAGTATATGAAAGACTTGTGCGAAGAAAATATCAACCGCACCGACCTACCCAAGGATTTTGTCTCCTTCTTGGGGGGCGACCAAAAGTATTTGGCCGTGGACGACGAAGGCTTTACCTACATCTATGACCATGCATATCGCAGATGCCACCATGGCGGCGGCACCATCGCCCCCAATGG
>JBBQIG010000235.1:0-7516 GCA_038324715.1 Anaerolineae bacterium
ATAAAGTGGATAGCTTTTGTTCGCCGTATGGCAGTAGAAAGGAGTCTACAAATTATTGAGACTTAGCCAGGAACCTGTTGGTTCCAATCAACAGACAGTACATGAGACGACAGTAAAAATCACACAATCAACAAGCATGGAGGTAAATAAACTATGCGTAAACATCCACCGAAAGTATTTTCTACATTTGCACTGCTGATTGCCCTTATGTTGGTATTCAGCGCTTGTGGTACCGATCAACCTTCAGTGCTCGTAGCACCCGGCGCTGACGACGCCGTAATCGTGGACGAAGAAGTGATCGTGGACGACGAAGAAATCGTGGAAGAAGAAGCGGTTGTAGAAGAACCGGTGATCGACGAGCCAGTAGCCCAAGACGGCGGCTATGTTGGCGTCACCGATGCCCAGGCTGGACTTTTAAGTGCGGCTGCGCTGCTGGACTATAACTTCCAAGGCGTAACCGACGAAATATCGGGTGAAATCGAAGAGGTCTATGTTGATGCAACCACTGGGCGCGTTCCCTACGTGCAGTTGGAGTATGGTGGTTTTCTTGACATAGGTGATACCGAATTACTTGTGCCGATGAGTGCATTCAGTTGGGGAGCTGGTGGTGAGTTAATCCTTAACGCCGACGAGGCGATGCTGGCGAGCTATCCCCAGGTTGATGATACCTGGCCCGATCTAACAGACCCCACCTGGGACGATCAGCTCAACGAATATTGGGGTACTGCGGGCTATGATCCTGGCGTCAATTTTGACGAGACAACGAATACCGTTGTGCCAGTATCTGATCTAGTCGGTTTTGGTGTCAGCGATCTTGGTTTCGGCGCAGGCAGCATCAACGATATGCTTATCGACCTCCAACAGGGTCGCGCACGCTATGTGCTGCTCGATTATGGAACTGGGTTGGGAACCGATGACGTAGTGGCAGTGCCTTTCAGCGCTTTCGCCGCCCAACGTCTTGACACAGGTGAGATCTCGCTTGATGTGAATGTCGATCGCACTATGATTGAAAGTGCCCCCCGCATTCAGCGCAGTGCCCTTGGGTCAGACACTATGTTTGACAATAACGTTTTCGACCCACTCGACACCTATTGGATGGATCAAGGCTTTGATCCAGGCATAGCTGCGGGCACGGGTACAGCAGGTGCAGCGGTAGCGGCTACAGGGGCAGCTACACCAACGCCAGCAATGGAAACGGGAGGACAAGCAGCAGTCGGTGGAGGCATCGCCAACGCTGAAGGCCAACTGATGGCAGCATCTGCATTGCTTGACTATGGCTTCGAGAATGTTGATGGCGAAGTTTCTGGCGAGATTGAAGATCTGCTGATCGACACGCGCACCGGGCGCGTGCTCTTCGCCACCCTCGAATATGGCGGCTTCCTAGATATCGGTGATACCGAGTTGCCAGTGCCGTTGAGCGCTTTCGCATGGGGCGTGGAAAATGATTTGGTGCTTAACATTCCAGAACAGACCTTGGATGATCTTCCAGATATGGGTACAGACTGGGTGAATGCTGAGGATCCAACCTGGGATGACCAGATCAATCAATACTGGGGCGACAACGGACTTACTCCTGGTTTTGATGTAACTGCTGAATCTGGGCCTGTGATGTGGGCTTCCGAGTTGATAAACAGTTATGGCGTGGGTGATGCAGGGTTTGGGGCGAGCAGTGTGAACAATCTGCTGATCGATCTAGGCCAAGGCCGCGTCCGCTATGCAGTGGTCGATTACGGTGGTGTAGGCACCTATGGCACAGCCTACGGCACAGAATTGGCTGTGGTGCCTTTCAATGCCTTAGACATGCAAGCAGTAGGCGGAGAGTTCGGCTTTGATGAAGGCTTTGATCAAGGGATTATTGAAACCGCACCTCGCATTACCGATCCCACCATCTTAAACGAAGGCACAATCTTCGATCCCACGTATGGTGACCAGATCAACACCTACTGGGAAGATCAAGGCTTCGGGGCTGATTACGGATTTGACGAGTAACTGCGGTACTCTGTTCGGCTCATTCTGTTGATAGCGTAATAGGAAAGCATGTTAGCAGGAAGCCGGTTCTCTGAACCGGCTTCCTGTCTCCTAAAGGCCAAGTCCTCAGTTCCCAATTATTGTTCATTCCATTGTTCGTTAGAGCGATCGACCAAGGTTGGCATGCAGTTATAGCGGTACCGTACACCAAGTTAGGCAGAGAGTCAGGTAAAACGCTGACTCTCTATCCTGTAAAACTACTGCTGCAAAGGACTACTCTAAGCGGATAGAAAGGAAACTCCGATGTCTCACGAGAACAGCAAGAAACTACCCAGAGCGATTATGAGCCACAGGCTGGTGCCCACCCTCATGGTGGTCATCCTCACAGCGCTCTTTATCTTCCAAGCGCCAGCTTACGCGCAGGCAGATAGCCATCAGGTGGAGGTCTCCCTAGAGGCCAATCTTGAGAGGTATCGCATTGAGATGCCGAATCTTATGCCACCGGGTCCAACCACGTTCAATATTACCAATAACACAAATGTTGTCCAAGGCCTCACGATAGTCGGCCAAGAGATTGAGCCTGTCTTTATTGAGGAAATAGAACCGGGCGAAACAGTGAGTGTCGATGCGGATCTAGGCGAGGGGGTCTACTTTGCATTCAGCCCAGCGCTCAGCTATACCGCACTAGGCATGGAAACTGTCTTTTTCGCAACGACTGAACGGATTAATCCCGCCACAGATGATGAATCGGCAACAGGCGACACCGAGACCGACACCATGACCGGTACGGAAACGATAACCGGTACAGAGACCATGACCGGTACGATTCTTCTCCAAGCTGGCGACCGGGTGATTACACAACAAGACTTTGATCGCCTGTTCCTGCGTACCCTAAGCAGCTACTTGGCGCAAACGGGTCTGCCACTCAGCGAACAAGTCATTCCGATGGCCGAGGAGTTACGCAGCGAATTGCTGACTCAACTCATCAGACAGGAGACACTCATAGCTGAGGCTGCACGCCGTGGTATTGAGGTTGATGAGTCAATTATCAACAACGTCGTTAGAATGGCCATGGAAGAATTTGAAAGCCTGGAAGAATTCTCAGCAGCTTTAGCCCAAGCGGGTTACGAGACTGAAGAAGAGTTCCGCGAGACCGCCCGTGGAAGTGAAGCTGCACGAATGGTTGTGGATGAGTTGCTCCAGTCGATCAACATAACCGATGCAGATGTTGAAACCTACTACGAGGAAAACCCCTTGCTGTTCACCGACCAGCAAGGCGTGACCGTGCCACTTGAACAGGTGAGCGAGCAAGTCCGCCAGTTCCTAGAGCAACGTGAGTTGGAAGAACTTGTGGCTGGTCTACAAGAAGAAGCAGGCATCGAAGTCTTTGCGGGCAATTTGCAACCAATCGCTGATCTGCTGATGCAACAGACTCCTGGGATGGAAGCTTCCGATATCGTGACCGACACCGAGGTCATGACTGACACCGAGGTCATGACTGACACCGAGACCATGACTGACACCGAGACCATGACTGACACCGAGACCATGACTGACACCGAGACCATGACCGGCACCGGAACCATGACCGGCACCGGAACCATGACTGATACCGAGGCAATGACTGGAACAATTATCGTGCAGGCAGGCGATCGGGTCATTACACAAGAAGAGTTTAATCGCATGTTCTTGCGTGCCCTGAACAGCTTCGTGGCTCAGACGGGTCTGCCACTCAATCAGGAAACCCTTCCTGTTTTCCAAGAGTTACGCAGCCGATTCCTGACCCAACTTGCTCTGCAGGAGACATTTGTAGCTGAGGCCGTGCGCCGTGGTGTTGAGGTTGACGAGGCAGTTATTGAGGAAGTCATCGCAACTGCCATGAACAATTTCGATACCGTGGAAGAATTCTCAGAAGCTTTACTCCAAGCAGGCTTTGAAACCGAGGCAGAATTCCGCGACACCGCCCGAATCAATGCAATTGTGGGAGTCATGGTAGACGAGTTGCTCCAAGAGATCGAGGTAACTGAGGATGAGGCCCTCGCTTACTATCAGGAGAACCTAGAGCAATTCCGCACCGGACCAGGCGTGATCCTGACATTTGATCAGGTAAATGAGCGAATTCGTGAGTTGCTACAGCAACGTGAGTTGGCAGAACTTGTGCTTGGTCTACAGGAAGAAGCAGGAGTTGAAGTCTTTGCTGACAATCTGGAACCACTGGTTGATGTGCTGATGCAACAGATTCCTGGTCTAGAAAGTTCCGGGACAATGACCGGCACGGAGACTATGACCGGCACGGAGACCATGACCGGTACGGAGACTATGACTGAAACTGCACCCATCACGGATACAAGTACGATCACCGAGTAAGCAGCGACAGTGGACAGTGCCAGCACCTGTCCAGCACAATGATTATACTCACAGTGAGTATAATCATTGTGAAATGTAGGCATTCAACGTAATGGATGCTTTACCCGCATCACACAACCGGCTTGCCCAAGCTATTTTCTACTGCTCTGGGCAAGCCGGTTGCTCTGTCGATTCCCCTCTCAAATTTCCGTGGCGAATACTTCTTCTGCTAACGCTGCTTCTCCACCAACAACTCCTGTGCAGGAGGACATGCCTCCTGAGCGGCAGCCACCAGGGTCGCCGGAGCAGTTTGCAGCTCATGTCCAAAGTAACGCCGCTGGAAAACCAGCGCCACATTCACCAGCGCAATCATCACAGGCACCTCAATCAGCGGGCCAATGACTGCTGCAAAGGCAACCCCAGAGTTGATGCCAAAGACAGCCACCGCCACGGCAATTGCCAACTCAAAATTGTTGCTGGCAGCCGTAAAAGCCAATGTCGTCGTCTTTGAGTAATCAGCTCCCACACGATGCCCCATCCAGAAGCTCACCAGGAACATCACCACAAAGTAGATCGCCAACGGAATCGCAATGCGCACCACATCCAGCGGAATCTGAACGATGAGATTGCCCTTGAGGCTGAACATCACCATGATTGTAAAGAGTAGTGCTACCAATGTGATCGGGCTGATGCGTGGCAAGAATTGAGATTCATACCACGCGGCTCCTTTGGCACGTAAGAGAAAGTAGCGCGTGGCAAAACCCGCAATCATTGGAATGCCCAAGTAGATAAAGACACTCTGCGCAATCTCGCCAATGGTAATTGCGACCGTGCTACCCTCAAGCCCAAAGAGGGGAGGCAGTATGCTGATAAAGAACCAGGCATAGACACTATAGAATAGCACCTGAAAGACGCTGTTAAAGGCAACCAATCCGGCAGCATACTCCGTGTCCCCCTTGGCTAGTTCGTTCCAGACAATGACCATCGCAATACAACGGGCTAACCCAATCATGATCAGACCGACCATATAGGCTGGGTAGTCGCGCAAGAAGAGGATCGCCAGGACAAACATCAACACCGGGCCAATCAGCCAATTCTGCACCAGCGAGAGACCCAATACCTTTTTGTTGCGAAAGACCTCGCCTAACTCCTCATATTTCACCTTGGCAAAGGGCGGATACATCATCAAGATCAGCCCCAACGCAATCGGAATATTGGTTGCTCCCACCTGGAACTGATTGATAAAGGGTTCCACCCCCGGCAACCAATAGCCCAGCCCCACCCCCACCAACATCGCGGCAAAAATCCACAGGGTCAAATATCGATCCAAGAGCGATAGCCGTTTAGTTGCTGTTGCAGCCATGATTTCTCCTTCTTTGAGTTCCATAAATTACCCTTTTGAAACACTGCAAAAATACTCAATAGCCTGCATGATCAGCATAAAATCAGAGGCTTTACCCCATAATCCAAGATATGCACGAAAATATATATTCGATTTTATGCATGTAGATTCAAAAAAACTACTCAGATACTCACGTCAACTCTATAACAATTGGAGCATAGCCACCCTCTGGCTCGTTGGCGTCACACTTGGGACAGGCACAGTCGATGAGTTGCTTCTGGCGCGCAATGCCCACATGTTCACTGGTGATGGGGCCTAAGATCTGCTCCAACCACGCGGCTACTTCTGCGTCAATCAGCCGATAATAAACATTATTGCCCACTTTTTCATCCTGAATCAAATCGTGTTCGCGCAGCAATCGTAATTGCTGGGACACGTATGGCTGGGGCTTATCCAACAATGCTTCCAGATGACAGACACACTCCCGTTCGCGTCGCAACACATCAAGAATACGCAATCGTTCTGGGTGCGCCAACAATTTAATTCGCTGACTCAAAGCACGGTAATCTGGCTCTCGACTATCCACACCCATAATATCCTTTCCCCAGCAACACGTCCCCACAAACATGCAAAGATATGCATATAGTATCGCGTAATAAATTTGATTATGCAACATAACATTGGGTGCGGTTCAGAGTTTTACACATCTCTGCGGGACAATCTGAACGATGCCTATTGAGCGATGTTCGCTGCAAATTTTACCTTCCATATGTCGGAATCGACCGCCGAAACCATGATTATGTGTACAAAGGGAATGAGTAGACACGTCACCCCTGGCGTTGCAGGCGTCATCTGAGCCGCACGCAAAATCTTGAACCGCACCCTTTAGCTCCCACACCTGAAGAACAAACCCACAGGGACCTTCAACAATCTGGCGGCTATGAGCCGTTTGGAACCGTGATTGTCACCAGCGTCCCTCCTTCGAGTGGTGATTCAATCATCAGGTAGCCACCGACCACTGCCAACAGGGTACTATGTAGCGCCAGTCCACTGCCACTACCCCCAGAGGAACCCACTGCCGCGCCAGCGTCAATCCCTACCCCATTATCCTGAATGAAAACGGTTAGCTCATCTTGCGTGCATACGCCGATTTGCAGGCTGAGTGGTCTCTCTGCTCTACCGCCACGACCGTAAAACGCAGCATTACGAATCGCCTCACGGGCTGCGCCTAAAATGACCTCACCCGCCACAGCATCGACATAGAAAGCATCTGGCACCGCTTTGCCACCGCGCCAGCAGATCTGCTCAAAATTGTGCGCAAACTCCACCTCGACCATTGCGCGCAGCCCGCCAATCACCTCACAAGGGTCGGGATCGCGTGCAGGTGCAGGTTGTGCATTTGCCAGCAACGCGGCGATCTGCTGGTGGGCTTCAGACAAGGTATCAAGAGCCTCTTGCACAGCAGGTTGCTGACGGTCGATGCGGCTCAATTGCAACACCGCCAGATGTAGCGAGGGCAAAATTTCATCATGCAACGTGCGGCGCGTCCGCAGATCCATCACCCGCTGTTCGGCTGTGCGTTTGCGTTGAAGTTCAATCAGCCGCCGCACCATCTGCTCGCCCGACAGCAAATGCACAATTCGCTCCCCCGTTGCTTGCGCCGTCTCCATCTCTTCCTGGCTATAGAGACCACCATCTTGTTTGTCGCCAACCAGCAGCGCTCCAATCAGACCCCGTTCACCCCATAACGAGATTGCCCAGCGATAGGGGGCATATTTTGCACTCTCTAAGATCGTCATGCCAGCACCCAAATCGCGCGGTGGACGGAGTTGTGGCGCATCCGCCACCGATGAATTGACC
>JBBQIG010000236.1:0-7506 GCA_038324715.1 Anaerolineae bacterium
GATTTGCGCCAGTATGTCAATGATTTGGCCCAACGTATTGCCCAATTGGATGACCGCTACACGTTGAGTCAACTAGACGCTAGCAGTTGGCGGCGTGAGCGCAGCCAACTCAAGGCGCACATGTTGGAGGTTGCCCAACGCATTGAAAATGCACCCGCAGAGCAATAAATCGGGTGACCCATTGCACTGGTTTGCCCAGGGGCCTTACCCGATTCTAAGGATTCCCGTCAAATAGTTATGATATAATGAACAAAATTGCACTTTAACGATATGTCTTTTCGATAATTTTCAAGATAGTTCAAAAGATTACTGATGTAATGATGCTTTTCCAGCTAGCGTATTTATCCACATTGGTGTCGCATTTTGTGCCAGAGAGTAGGTTGCAGAAGCAACCCAGCAAGGGTAGGGGGTATGGATAAGAAACAAACATCGGCGTGGCGCTGGTGGTTGGGTGCGCTGGTGATGGGATGGCTGGTAATCCTCAGCAATGGGATGCCAGCGCAAGTGACATTCGCCCAAAGTGATGCACCCGCTGCCGTAGTGCCGAATAAGATTACGCCTGACGAAGTGAATAATGTTGCACGCGAGCTTTGGTGCCCGCTTTGTAGCGGTGTGCGGCTGGATGCGTGCGAGTTGAAGGCTTGTGACCAAATGAAGGATGTGATCGCCTTAAAGTTGGCTGAAGGCGAAGACACTGAAGCCATTCAAGCCTATTTTGTGGAGCAGTATGGCCCTCAAGTAATGGGAGAGCCGCCACGTCAAGGATTTAATTTGCTCGCCTGGATTTTGCCAGTGGTTGCAGTGATTTTTGGTGGGGTCTTTTTCTGGCGGACGGCGCGGCGCTTGGTGCAACCTGATCCTGAGCCGAGCACCCCGACTCCCGCCGTGATTATCATAAACGGCGATGATGATGATGAATATTCACAGAAGTTAGATGAGGAATTGGCAAAGCATGGCTGAACTCACTGTGACACCCAATGCACGTTCCCCCCAAGAGCAGAATCCGCAGACTTCTTCTCACGATTTTTCTGGCGAGCAGATGAACCACCCAAACAGTTCACTTGCACCCATCCCCGCGCCCACGCGCGCCATGCGTCTTTGGCAGGTGGGCATTGTGACGGTGCTTCTGCTCTTTGTGGGAATCTTGGCCTATCGGCTTTGGGACACGAATACGACTGAACAGCGCGCGGGTGGATTTGCACCAGACTTTACCTTTACAACCTTTGAGGGTGAGACGATTAGCTTGGCTGATCTGCAGGGCAAGGGCGTGGTCGTCAACTTTTGGGCCAGTTGGTGTGATCCCTGCCGAGAGGAAGCTGCGCTGCTGGAGCAAGCATGGCGGCGCGAGCAAGAGAATGGAATTGTCTTTATAGGTCTTGATTACCTTGACCAAGAACCCGCAGCCAAAGCCTATTTGGAGGAGTTTGATGTTTCCTATCCCAATGGCCCTGACCTGCAAAGCCGCGCGGCACGCCGTTATGGGATCAAAGGGGTGCCAGAGACCTACTTCATTACACCCGAAGGGAAGATTGTGCAGACGGTGATTGGCCCCGTTACCAACCCCACGCAATTGGACTCTTTTTTGGACATGATCCGGCCTTAGTGTTACTAGTTAGTGTGACCAGGTAGTGACACCAGGGCTGTTGAACTTATATTTGCACCCTTGATGGTTTATAGAATGGATGACCCTTTGAAAGTCGCACAAGCCACTGTAGCGCAAGTCATTGTGGCATTGGTTGAGAGATTGTGTGCGACTTTTGAGGGTTTTCTAGATAAGGAAACAGAAGCCTCATGATCTTCAACGTCGGCTATCTAATTCTGATTACAGCCATGCTGTTGACGGCATTTGGTGTGGTGGTCGGGTTTTGGGGCGGGCAGACGCGCAATGCCAAATTGGCTGCCAGCAGTTTTAATGCGCTCTATGCAACGGCAGTTTTGGTGGCGATCGCTTCAATAATTCTGTGGTATGGATTGTTGACCGACCAATTCCAACTGACCTATGTCTGGAACCATTCAGAACGCGCATTGCCTCTATTTTATAAATTTGCCGCGCTTTGGGGTGGGCAGGCGGGAAGCTTGCTCTTTTGGACGTTGATCCTCTCCGTGTATAGTGTGATTGTGGCTGTGGGCAATCGAGAGCAGCATCAACGCCTGATGCCCTATGTCAATGCTGTGCTCATGGGCACTACCTTCTTTTTTCTTACGCTTTTGGTCTTTGCTGCCAATCCCTTTGCACAGGTGGGCTTTTTGCCCCCCGACGGTCGTGGGTTGAATCCACTGCTGCAAAACTACTGGATGGTCATCCATCCTGTGATGCTCTATTTGGGCTATGTGGGGATGTCTGTACCATTTGCCTTTGCCGTTGCTGCACTTATCAGCAAAAAGCTCGACAATGAGTGGGTGCGCTCGGTGCGCCGCTGGACGCTGATTCCGTGGATGTTCCTCTCGGTGGGGATTATCATGGGCAGCCAATGGGCCTATATGGAACTGGGTTGGGGTGGCTACTGGGCCTGGGATCCCGTGGAAAATGCCTCATTCTTGCCCTGGCTCACGGGTACTGCCTTCTTACACAGCGTGATCATTCAAGAGCAACGTGGCATCCTCAAAATTTGGAACATCATCCTGATCTGGCTCACCTACTTCTTGGTGATCTTGGGGACATTTACCACGCGCAGCGGCATTATTGAAAGCGTCCATAGCTTCGCCCGCAGCGATGTAGGGCCATTCTTCCTGACTTTTATGGTCATTATTCTCTTTGGCTTTCTCGTGCTGCTTTTCAAACGCCTGCCTTTGCTCAAAGATGACCAAACCATCGATTCTTATGCCAGCCGCGAAGCCGCGTTTTTGGCAAATAACTGGATCTTCACAGCCATTGCTTTTGCTACTTTATGGGGAACCTTCTTCCCCATGTTTAGTGAGATTTTCACCGGCGACCGCATCAGCGTGGCTGCGCCCTTCTTTAACAAGGTGAATGGGCCACTCTTTCTGATTCTGTTTGTGTTGATGGGGGCTGGGCCACTTTTGGGGTGGCGGCATACGAGTGTGGAATCATTCCGCAAGCAGTTTACTTGGCCTGTAGCGGGCGCGCTTGTGGTCGCCGCAGGGGCAAGCTTTATCAGCCGCAATATCTATCCAATTATTGGATTGGCTGCCTGTGGCTTTGTAACGGCGACGATTGTGCAAGAGTATGTGCGCGGCATTCTGGCACGCCGCAGCGCCAACAATGAGAATGCTGTGGTTGCCATGGGCAATCTCTACCGGCGCAACGGGCGACGCTATGGCGGCTATCTCGTCCATCTGGCAATTGTGATGATTGGCGTTGCCGTGGTGGGCAATGAGTTTTATCAACAGACCACCCATGTAACATTGGCACAGGGTGAGAGTGTAGAGATTGGCGGCTATGAACTTGTCTATACTGGCCTAATCTCTCGCGAAGCCTCAAACCGTTCAGAGATTGTTGCACCGGTCATGGTCTATGATAGTGCCAGCGGCAGGTTACTGACGACATTGCAGCCGCAGCGCAATATCTATTACAAAAATCCAGATGCGCCTACTAGTGAGGTGGGGTTGCGGATGACCCCAGTGGAAGACGTTTATGTGTTGCTCAACGGCTGGGATAGTGGGGGTGAGATTGCCACCTTTACCATTTACATCAATCCGTTGACCTTGTGGATGTGGCTTGGTGGGATCGTGCTGGTGATTGGTACGCTGATTGCGGTATGGCCTCATCCTTCTGCACGTCGAGCCTCAGAACGTGCAACAGAGGTGGTCTATGGCCCAGGTGTGGGGGCGAGCGTCTGATGAGCGATGCAAGTTTATGGCTGACAACGCTACTGGCTGCCATCATCTCGTTGCTTGCGATCTTTTACGCCGTATCGCCCTTGCTCAAGCCGGGCAAGGCAACGCTGGTGCTGGATGATGATAAGTTCACCGAGTTGCTGGGGCGCAAAGATGCAACGCTGCAAGCGATTAAAGATTTAGAGTTTGACTATCGCGTGGGCAAAATATCGCACGAGGATTTTCAACGGCTGGATCAACGGCTGCGCCGCCAGGCCATAAGCTTACTGCAACAGCTTGAAAAAATGGCCCCTGCCACTTCCACGTTGGATGAGCAACTCGAAACGATTATTGCCCAATTTCGCAAGACCATCACGACAGAAACGCCGGTTGCAGAGCCGGTTGCAACGGTTCGTGAAACCGAGATGCAGCCCGACATATCAACCGAGAGCAGTACGGATGCACAAGTGACAGCGCAAATGACGCGCTTCTGTGTGACTTGTGGCAAGCCAGTGGGCGCAGAGCACAAGTTCTGTGCCCACTGTGGTACGCCAGTCGCCCAGCCGGATCCGGCATCGCTGGCATAACGCGTGAGGCCGCGGGATAACAATTCCGCGGCCTCAAAAGTGACTTTTACCCCTTGACTTCTATCCCTCAACCAACTTGTTCATCATTTGCTGGACAGCCTCAAGTTCATCGCGATTGATCGTGTGCCCCATATTGGGATAGATGCGTTCTTCCACCTCTGCGCCTAGCTTGCGCAGGGCGGCTGTGCTTTCCTGAACACGGCTCAGGGGAATGTGTGCATCGCGGTCGCTGCACCCGACAAAGACAGGCGTCTTATCGAGTGAGCCATTGTAGTCGCGCAGTGAGACGCCATTACCAATCAGCCCGCCACTTAAAACTACAACCCCACCATATTTCTGTGGAAAGCGTGCGGCATATTCTGAGACCAAACAAGCCCCTTGCGAAAAGCCAAGCAGAATTACCTGCGTGGGCGGAATCCCTGCATCGTTCAAGTTTGTAAGCAGATCCTCCACAATGTTGAGCGCCGAAGTGAGGTACGGCTCGTTCATCTCAACTGGCTCCATAAAACGATGAGGATACCATGCTCCGCCCGCAGCTTCCGGTGCAAAGCAGGTGAACCCTGTAATATCCAACTCGCGTGTCAGTGAAAGAATATCTGATGCGCTTGCGCCGCGTCCATGAATCAGAATCATGGCAGCTTTTGCACTTGTCACAGGGTCGCCTGCGTGGAGTAGTGGCTGATCTTGATGTAGTTGTTCCATTATTCACTTCCTTCTGCACGCCGCCAGCGTAAGACGCGGGTGCTATTATCCATTGGTGATTGCGCGTGCAAGATGAGTTCGTTGCCCGAAAATTCGTAGGTGCGCGTTTGGGTTGTGCCGCGATAGCCAAAGTAGCTCGCACCGAGGATATGATGCTGGACTTTGTGCTGCTGCTCGTCAACCTCATAGCGCCCAAAATAAGAAAGAAAGCCCGCCATTGCGCTCTTGAGGTCGGTCATGTCTGTGTACTCTGTGGCATGTTCATCTGTGCGCATCAGTTGAACAGCCATGTTCCCCGCTTGATCATACATGATCACACCCACAGGGTTTTCCCCGCGACTGAGTGCAGTTGTGCCATCGGGGTAAAGAGTGTGCTGTGAAACAAGTTGCCAGGTTCCAACAAATGGCGATGGCATCCGCTTCTCCTCTATGAATTTCGTCGAATTTTGTCGCTGCGTTACGATGCTGCAAATCAGACTCAGACTAAACTCCTCTGGAAGCCCAACTCTGTTCAAGAGGGCTTCCAGAAAGCTATTCTAGCCTACTTAACCGGCTTAAGTCCTGCTTCAATCTCCGTCCGTCGATTCTCTAGGAAGGGCGGAAGCGCCAACTTCTCGCCCAGTGACTCCAACGGCTCATCACTTGCAAAGCCAGGGCCATCGGTCGCCAACTCGAAGAGAATGCCATTCGAGATGCGGAAGTAGAGCGACTTGAAGTAGAAGCGATCCACCACACCCGAACTGCGTACACCCAGGCTCGTCAACTGTTGAAGCCATTGCTGCTGTTCTGCATCATCTTTGAGTCGGAAGGCAACATGATGAACACCGCCGCGCCCTAGAAATGCTTGTCGTGCATTGCGCTGCTCAATCACATGCACTTCCTTGCCAGGCCCACCGCCATCCATCGCATAGAGGGTCACTGTCTCGTTGGGGTTGT
This sequence comes from Anaerolineae bacterium, assembly GCA_038324715.1. Lineage (GTDB taxonomy): Bacteria > Chloroflexota > Anaerolineae > Caldilineales > Caldilineaceae > QEUY01. The sequence continues at coordinate 6,003 of JBBQIG010000236.1, forward strand.
CGAGGCTGGGCAATTCTTTGACTTTGGTGAAGCCTGCCAACTGTGTGAAAATCGGCTCCATCTTGCTCAACTGTGGCACAGAAAGCTCTACACCAAAGAAGCCGCGAATGGCATATTCTGTGGGAATGTCCACGCCATCCCACGGTTCGCCCTCAAACTCTGTCCCCTGATCGTCAACCAACCTAAGTGGTTGCTCCTCTGGGTCTTCAAAGCGCAGAATCGCACGCCCATCAAAGCTCTCAATGCCGCTATTCTGAACCCCGTTGCGTTCAAAACGCTCGACCCAATACTCTAGGGCGGCTTGACCATTGACCCGAAACATGGTTTCGGAAATGCTGTCCGTGCCACGAACGTTTTGTGAAGTTTGCGGCCAATCGAAAAAAGTCATATCCGTTCCCGGCGTGCCCAATTTATCGGCATAGAACATGTGATAGGCACTCACATCATCCTGATTCACTGTTTTCTTAACCAGGCGTAATCCTAAGATCTGGGTGTAGAAGTGCAGATTGCTCTTCACATCCCCTGTAACCGCAGTCACGTGATGAACGCCATGTAATTGCATTTTTAGCTCTCTTTCTTTCGTTTTGCACTCTGTTTTTGTGCCGTACTTTTGTGCTGTACTCTTTCGGCACTGATTCTAGCTTGTGCGCTTTGGTTCAGGAATGACAATCGGCTTTAGCTCTGCTTCAATCTCGGCACGTTGTGCCTCTAAGAAGGGCGGCAGGCTCAAGCGTTCACCCAGTGCATTTGTGTCATCATCTGTATTTTCATCAATTGTAAGTCCTGGCCCTTCTGTTGCTAGCTCAAACAAAATACCGCCTGGAATGCGCACATAGAGCGAATCAAAATAGTGACGGCGGATGATTGCGCTGACTTTGAGTCCCGTTGCCGCCACCCGTTCGTGCCATGCTTCGATGATCTTTTCTGCACTTGTCTCTTCTGATCCAACCGTAAGCGCTATGTGATGAATGCTGCCGATGCCGCGTAGACCGGGATGCGAGTCAACACGTTCGACAATCACCAACTCCTTGCCCACGCCACTACCCTCACCAACTTGGAGCGCTATCTCTTGCCCCTCATTTTCTTGATCGGAGCGAAAAGTTTCAGTCACCTCATACCCAAACAGTTGCGTTAAAAAGCCTTGCATTGGCCCAATCTGATCGGTAGCCGCACCAAGCGTCATGCTGTGGATGGCCTGAATTGCACGTGCGGATGGGGCTGCATTCTTGTTCCAATGCTGATAATCGGCAAAAGGCCCAGCCGCAACCAGTCCCAACCGTTGCTCTTCCGGGTCAGTGAAGTGAAGCATATTGCGCCGCGCAAAATCTTGCTCTAGCTTGTAGCCAATCCCCAACTTGTCGAAGCGGTCACTCCACCACCATAATGCCGCATCATCCACCACGCTGAACAGGGTGCGAACTGCGTTGCGTGCACCAGCCCGATCATGACCCACATGAGGCCAATCAAAAAAGGTAAGACCCGTTCCCACAGAACCCACTGCATC
>JBBQIG010000237.1:0-7495 GCA_038324715.1 Anaerolineae bacterium
TACATTTTGTCAGGCTGACATTGATCTCCCCTTCCACCTGTGCTACGATAATACTACTGTCAATAATACGATTGATTGTTCCACGGCTAGATGCAACAATCTAGCTATGCATCTAGCCCCGATTGCATAGCTAGATTGTTGCATCTCTCAGACGAGCGGTGAGATTACACATCTGGCATCACAACACCCACAGAAAGCGAGAAACCGACGGAAGATGCAAGCGTCTTCCAAAACCACAAACGACGAGAGATAAGGAGTCCCAATCGTGCGTAATTCCTTCTTCCACTTGCTGACCACTGCTGCTATTGCACTGGTTGCGATCTTCCTCTTCAACGCGTTCATCAGTTCAGCGCCAGTCCAAGACTCAACCCCCGCCATTGGTGACCTTTACACGACAGGCCGTGTCAAAGCAGCACCTGTGCTACGTGCCATCTCGATTCCGTTTGGCATCAGTGATGAACTATCACTAACCGAGGATGGCAGTCTGCTAATCACGGGGCATGGCGTCTGCTGGGATGAAGGACGGATGTTTGATCTGCATGTGCGCGTGGCACAGAGCACAACCAACGCCTTCGGCGTCGGCCAAACTGTGGACATCTGCGCAGGTGGTGAGCGCCAGCAATGGGATGCCGAGATGACCACCGGCAACCGAGTTTCCTTTGGGGCCGGAAATGCCCGCGCCTGCGCCGGAGCCACCGAGTTCGCCCTACACGGCATTGCCGACGAGTACTGGTGGTGCAAGGATGTAACACTCGTCATGCAGGACGGCGAGAGCCAATGACACTCGGATCAAAGACCACCTCTTGCGATAGCGCTCAATAGATGCCGCCAACCAGACTCGACCGGTGGTCCGAATCAGTCATCGAAACAGGATGGCTGGCGGCCCTTGTCACTGCCCCCTTGTTCTTCAATGTTTTCTCCAGTCGCGTCTTTGAGCCGGACAAGATCAGCCTCATCCGCTCAATTGCACTGATCATGCTGCTGGCTTGGCTCGTCAAGGTGGTGGACGGTGGTCGCCTCTGGCGACCCGCCTACGACAACAGGCAATCCGCCCACCACGGTTTATCGGGGGCGGATGCGCAGCACGACACCTTCATGGCTGACCCCAGAAAGTTTGCCGCGCTAGCAGCACACCCCTGGTGGCGCATGCCTTTCCTGCTGCCAACCTTGGGCTTGGTGCTGGCGCACTTGGTCAGCACCCTGTTAAGCGTAACACCCTCGGTCAGTTGGTGGGGTTCGTACCAACGCATGCAGGGTACTTACACCTTCTTGAGTTATGTCATAATGGCACTGCTGCTTGTGGCTCATCTGCGCAGCCCAGCACAGATTCAACGCCTCCAGCATACGATCATCTTCACGAGCCTGCCCATCGCCCTCTATGCGCTTATCCAGCACTACGGTCTCGACCCAGTGCCGTGGGGCGGGCCACAGCTTGGCCCAGTCACAGCGCGCAGCGCAGCCAATGCTGGCAATCCTATCTTTCTAGCCTCCTATCTGCTCATGGCGCTCTTTTTCACTGTCGAACGCCTCTACACTGGATTTGCCTCCCCGTCCAACAGCCGTGCTGAAGACCCCACTGCCGAGAAAATTGATTGGCAGGAGACCCCGTTGGCCCTATCGAGTGGGGTCTATCTGTTCGTACTCATGACGCAACTGCTGGCTCTCTTTTGGACGCAGAGCCGCGGTCCAATGCTCGGTCTCCTCGTCGGCCTCTACCTGTTTGGCTTGCTGCTGTTCAGTGGTCTGCGCCCACCGCACTATCGCAAATGGACGGCTGGCTGGCTAGGACTAGGGCTTGCGGCTCTACTTTTCCTGATACTACTTAACACAACATCCGTTGCGGCCCCCATCCGCGCCATTCCCTCGCTTGCTCGCTTAAGCACAATCCTCGATCTGGAGAGCAGAAACGCCCGCGTGCGCTTGCTAATTTGGCAAGGCTCCGCCGCTCTACTGATGCCCCATGAGCCTTTGACCTATCCAACCGGAGCGCAGGATAGATTTAACACAGTTCGTCCGCTGGTCGGCTACGGCCCTGAAGCCATGTGGGTAGCATTCAATCGCTTCTATCCGCCTGAATTAGCGCACTATGAAGGATACGGTGCCAGTGCAGACCGCGCGCATAACGCTGTATGGGATGCGCTCGTTACCACGGGCATCTTCGGGTTCGTTGCCTACCTGGCACTCGTAGTTGCAATCTTCTACTGGGCACTGCGTTGGCTAGGCTTAATCCGCAACGCGCGTCATAGTCTTTTGTTTACGTCCCTATTGGCCTTAGGCAGTTTCACATTTGTTACCCTCTTCTACCTTCTAGATAATACTTGGCGATTCATAGGCATTGCCCTACCGGCTGGCATGATGTTGGGAGTAGCCGCCTATGTGACCATCGCCGTCTATACCCAGTCGCAGCCCAGAACAAACCATGCAGAACTCCCGCGCCAACTGCTCATCATCACCCTGCTCGCCACCTTTGCAGCACACTTTGTAGAAAGTCAGTTCGGTATCGGTGTAGCCGCCACATACACCTACTTCTGGATCCAAATGGGGACGCTCTTGGCATTGGGCATGCGTTGGGCGCACCCCCGACCACTGGCAGCATGGCTCCCGTCTGCCAACGCGGGTGGTCTCGTCGCCGCACCTCTTCCAGAGAAACCAGCACAACAACTCTCCCCGCGGTGGCTGGCATCACGGTTGCCATTTGTGCCAGCCACCACGATGATCGATCTGCTCATCTTCCTGACACTTGGCTTTCTCTACACAACCTATCACAATGCGCATTACCCCAGCAATACCAGTGCCTTTGTCATCCTGTGGAGTGGTCTGTATAAGCGCCCTGTTGGTGATGAACTACTCACCAGCCCCGCCATCTTTGCTCTCCTCCTCTTCACCTGGCTCATGATGACCACAGTCGCATTATCTACCGCATCCCTGATCCAAACTCGTGGACCCAGCGCCAGTTGGTGGCTGGCCGGCTATGCTTTGTCCACAGCAGTCGTGTGGGGCGGCTGGCTCATCTACGGCCTAATCCAGGCCCAGCGCCTGACACCAAGCGCCACCAATGCTACGCTTGACAACCAACTGGATCTTATCACCACGCACTTCACACTCTATGCTTGGATCCTATGCGCTTGGATACTCTGCGCAGCCACGGTCTATGCCTGGCCCTGGCTAACCAATCGTGGCCTACCCGCCGCGCGCCGGGTTGCCATTACAGCCCCCACAGCGGCTCTACTCGCGGGTATAATTTTCTTGACCATCAGTCGCGTCAATCTCGCCCCGGTCCGCGCCAGCATCATCGCCAATCAAACAAGACAATTCGCGCGCCAGAACGACTGGCTCAGCGACATTGATATCTACCGCCGTGCTCTGCGCGTCCACACAACGGAAGATTACTACATGTTGCTTCTGGGTCATGCGCTGCTCGAGCAAGCCAAACAGACCGAATCGCAAAGAAACTTTCAACTCGACGCGTATCCTACTTGGGCAGACATAGTTGCGCTGACGCCACAGCAAATTGAGCAAATGGGACGCTTCGATCTGCTGCGGAGCGCCGAACTTATCTTGCAACGTGGCCAACAAATCAACCCGCTCAACACGGATCAGACAGTCAATCTGGCACGCCTCTATCGCGCTTGGGCCGCTCTCACCAGCAATCAAGCTCTTTACCAAGAGATGTTAGAAAAGAGCATCGCGCAGTACAATCTGGCTGTGCAGTTAAGTCCCACGATGGCGCACTTCTGGAATGAGAAAGGCAGCACCCATTTGGCGAGCGGTGAATTCGAAATGGCAGAAGCTGCCTTTCAGCACAGTCTTGCCCTCGATCAACACTTTGAGGAGACCTACCTGCTGCTGGCCGATTTCTACAACGACAGCGCACAGCTTGGACGATCCGTCGAGCTACTGGAACAAGGTATGGCAGCCCTGGAGGCGCATCCGCGATTCCAGCCATCCGAGGAACTGCTGCGCACTTTGCACATTGCACGTCAGCGTCTCAGCGAAGGCAACAAACACAGGTAGGGCAGTGACTAACTCTGTTGGTTGTTAAGCACTTGAATTTTCACCAGTAGAACGCGACACAAGCTCATGGGGAGCATGTAATGACGGCACGTAAATCGATCTGCATCCTGTCGCTGTCGCCCATTGCCAGCGATGGGCGAGTGTTGCGCCAGATCGCTTACCTTTCTCAACGCTATGATCTGACTGTAGCTGGCTATGGTCCGCCCCACCCTCATTGGGAAAATGACCCGCGGGTCTCTTATCTGCCGTTGTCTGCGCCACCACCCATAGCGAATCTAATGACTCTTATGAAGGCAGGACGACTTGTTACTGCGCTGCAAGACGCAGCGTTTACCACACGACGCGTCGGCTTTCAGGCTACACTCTACGCAGGTATTTTATGGCCTGCGGCCTATGCTGCTGGCTATGCATGGCGCTGGAATTATGTCCTGCGTCCTGTCCTTGCGCATGGACGGCGCTACGCAGCCTATCACGCCAACGACTGGAGTACACTCCCTTTTGCAGCCGAAGCAGCGCAGCGTACGGGCGCACGGCTGGTGGTTGATCTGCACGAGTACGCACCCTTGCAGTTTGAGAACCGGATTGGCTGGTGGCGCTATAAAGCGTTTCTACACCACATCTTTCACCGCCACATGGGCCAGGCAGATGCGACAACGACAGTTGCACCGTTGATTGCGGAACGTTATCGCAACGAATTTGGCTTTCTATCCCAGGTGGTGCTCAACGCGCCGGAGGCTGTACCCCTGCCAGTAAGACGTTTGGATCCAGCCAACATCCGCCTTGTACATCACGGCTATGCCTCACCGAGTCGCAAGCCAGAACTCATGATTGAAACAATTGCTCTATGCGAGTTGCGTTATTCACTGCATCTGATGTTTATGCCATCGCCCTATGTAGAAACGCTAAAGGAACTGGCCAAACGTATTGCGCCAGGCCGCGTTCTCTTTCATGATCCGGTGCGGCCTGAACAGATCGTCTCCAAAATTGCCGAATTCGACGTGGGGTTTACTCTAATGGCACCGACGAGTTACAATTATGTGGCTGCATTACCTAACAAATTTTTCGAAAGCATCGTGGCTGGGCTAGCTGTCCTGATTGGCCCTTCGCCATCAATGGAGGCATATGTCCAGCAATATGGCGTGGGTGTTGTTGCCCCTTCCTTTGAGCCGCACGACCTGGCGGCTACACTCAACGCAGTGACCGACGAGCAATGGCAATCTATGCAGCAAGCCGCGCGTAACGCGGCCAGACAACTAAATGCCGCTGTCGAAATGCAAAAAGTGCTAGACATTTACGCCCGCTTATTGGATAAACAGTGATTCATGTGTGAAAAACATATGTGAAACAAGTGCTATAATAAGGCCCAATCAACGAGAGAGCGGCAGCAAACCTTTTCTTGTGCTACGATAATCCTCGCTATGAGGAGTGCCGCTATATGCCACGACCAAAAAAACAGCCAAACGTTCTGCGCCCGCGCCGATTTTGATCAGGCGCCAAACAACTAAACACTGGCTGCTCACAAGCCGAGCGCCACAACCTGTGTAAGTTCGCCTGGCGCTGGATTAATCTTAAGCTTTGGCTGCGGCAGATAAACATTGCAGAGGGATAAAGCAATTCTGATTGAGTTTCTACCTACATGAGTGTCAAAAATGGCCTCGAATTTGGGCCACTGAACTGCCTGCTTATGCTAACCCATATTGATACTGCTTCAATTCCAACCATTTTGATGGTAATGCTCTGTCTGCGCTGCGCACTTGGTGGTGCCGAAAAGCAGTACGCACGCATATTTGAAATGCTCGTTGCCCAGGGTGACTGCAACCACAGGCTATTAATCAACCGCTCGATGTTAAAGTTGTTGCAGGCGGCGGGCATCCTCGCCCACCACGACGCATACCTCATCATTCTCGATCTGCCCTCAATGCGCTGGCGTTGGGTGGCAAAGGTACGCTACTTTGCCCATTTTGTCGATAGCTGCTGGGCCATGTGGCAGTGCTGGTTGGTAATCCATACCATGCGCCCACAGATCGTTCACACGCTGCTCACCGGAATCTATTTGAGCCTTCCGGCGTTGCTTCTGCACCCGCGCGTCCGTCTAGTGATGTCGGCATATAGTTACAAGTTTGAATCGGCCCGGGATCGGCGTCTGCTAGGCATAGGTCTGGGTGCAACAACTAAGCGCTTTGCCATGGGGCACAGCGCGCGGGTGGAGACTCTCACCAGTGCTATCCGTGATGACCTCATTACCCGTGGCATCGACCCGCAAAAGGTCACGGTTGCCCCGAGTTCGTTTACCGACATTTCGCTCTGCCAGCCGGTAGCCGCTAAGCAGAAAGAGGTGGTCTTTGTGGGTCGCTTCGTCGACATAAAAAATCCGTTGCTGTTGGCACATGCGCTCCCCGCTGTCGTCCAACACCATCCTGACATCTCCATCTGCTTCCTGGGCGCGGGACCGCTTGAAGCGCAAATCCGTCAAGTTACGCGAGATCTCAACGTTGCTCAGCACGTGACGATCCGCTTCGAGCCACAGCCCACCCGCGTGTTGAACCAATCGAGCATCTTTGTATCGTTACAGAATGACGAAAACTATCCGTCCCAGAGCCTTCTCGAGGCAATGGCCTGCGCCAATGCGATTGTCGCTACGGATGTCGGTGAGACATGGCGGCTGGTGGATAAGACGAATGGAATACGTGTGTCACCGACGGCAGAGGCAGTGGCGGCGGCAATTATCGCGTTACTCGATGATCCGGCGTTGCCCCAACGCCAAGAGGCATCACGACAGCGCGTGCTGGCGCAATATTCGGCGGAGAATTTCTATAAACATATCGTTCGTCTCTATTGCGACGCACAAGCCAATGTGCCAAAACATAATTGATTGGAGAAATTGCGCCTGGCATTGAAAAGCTGACTGCTGGAGTAGTGCTAGACGCTATACACACAAACCGGTACTCCTACCGCGCGGCTGCAATCGGGTTAGACTGTAGGGATAGGTGCATCCGTCCGCTACGCTCACTGACTTTTATTTCGACTTTGCACCTCGTAAATTTCGCAGCAGTACTTGTTATGCAGGCTGCACCAGAGCCACGACGTACCACTTTGAATCTGCCGAGATACTTTTTCAATATCATAGTAATAGTTCGATGCCAACATGCAAAAAGTATCCTGTTCAAATTGATCCAGGGCTTCCCTCGCTTTGTGCAAAGTCGAGCTTAGGCAGATCTCGTCTCTCTTAGGGCAAAATAGATCAAAGCCAATTGTGCCTTATTCGGATAAAGAGGGTGATAGTCATGTTTGTGCTGTGCTGGATAGGGCTTGCCGCAGGTTAGGTGTCTCTAATGCAACTCAAAACATTCGTTAGATCTTATCTTGCAAGCCTAATGCGTATGTGGTCATTCCCATATCGCTCTTACTTGATAAAAAACAATTGCATCTTTATACATATTCAGTAGACCGCAATAGGGGTGTTGAATTGGAAAATAAGCCA
>JBBQIG010000238.1:0-7468 GCA_038324715.1 Anaerolineae bacterium
CAGTGAGACTGTAGATCGCCAGGAGGGTTAAACCGCCAACGAGTGTTGTCCCTAGCCAGGCGCGTGCCTTGCCCAATGGCAAGCTAGCTAATCCAGTTGCCAAGAGCAATAGCAAGGGGCCAATCACGGGGAAGAGTAGCCGCCCTTGGTCGGTTCCCAGCGCCAGCAGTGAATAGCGCCACATGCTGAGGGCTACTGCGATGACTGCAAGTGTTAAAAGTGCAAGGGCCATGCGTTCACTGCGGGCGCGCCGCCAGTGGATGAATAAGCCTAGCAATCCCAACACTGTCACCACACCCAGCAGCCAATAGACCCAAGTTGGGTAGGCAATGTGACCTGCGCCGCCAAATTTACCCCAGAAGGAGAGAAACCACCCGCGCAATAGCCAAGCACTGTCCGCCCAAGTCCAGGCAGTTGTACGCAGATCAATCGTCTGTTCGACCAATGCCATGCCGGTTGGATCGCCATAGAGTCGCCAATTGCGTAGCAGCCAGGGCGCAGCCAAAGCCAGCGCGGGCAGAAAGACAACCATGCCATCCACCAGCCAGCGACGCCACTGGTGCCAAATGCGTAGAATCCATTGCCATCCTTTGCGTTTGTCGCCAATGCCGTCGTTTTGTGGCTGTGCTGCCAGGATGATGCAGAGGGCAACGATGGGCCAGAGGGCAAGGGTGCTCACCTTGGAGAGTAGCCCCAATCCTAATGCCAGGGGCGTCCACCACCCGGCGCGCCAATCGGTATGCGCTTGATAGATGGCAAAGCCGCCCCATAACGCCAGCGTGCCAAAGAGCGCGGCGGCGTTATCGTTGTTGATGGCTCCGCCGATAAAGGCGAATTCGGGCAAGGCGGCGACAAGTCCTGTTGCCAATAGGGCTACACCGGGGCGTTTGGGGAGCGCGCTGCGGGCGAGACCATAGATTGCGGCGACGGTGGCTGTGCTCAAGAGCACTGACCAGAATCGCGCCAGATGGAAGGCTAGCGCCCCTTCCTGCCAGGGCCAATCTTCTAATGTGGTGTGGATGAAGAAATTGGGGGATTGGGTGGGGTTGGGTTGAAAGGCGAAATCGGGATTGGCGCGCAGAAAGTCGAAGCGCGGCGTGGCAAGGGTGGCGATTGCCGCCGCGGTACTATGGTAAAAGGGTGGATGTTTACTCTGCGTAACCCGCGGGCCTTCGGGCAATTGGCGCTCACGCGCGAGATAGACCACATAAGCCCAGTGATCGGTCTCATCGGGTGCTTCTCCCAGCGGGTTGGCAACGCTATAGGCAGTTGCCAAAAGCAGATGGAGTAGAATGAGCAGCAGCGCAATAGCTTTGTAACGTGACATAATCTTTAGGGTTTGCAGTCAAGGCTTGGCATAGATGCGTTCACCTTGATCAAAAACGCCCTGGTAGAGAAAGTAGCTCGACCAGGGCGTCTGCGTGCGGGTAGTAAGGGGCTGACCTGCAAAGTGACTGTGCGTTTCCCGTAGCGCTTCTGTAGCGCCTAGGCTAACGTGCTGGGTTTGTTGGCGGCAACACCGCTATCGGCGTCGCTGTTTCCACCTGCGTTTCTGTTCCCATCTACATTCCCACCTATGTTCTCACCCGCATCAGCTTTTGGCTCCTCTGGAGACGCCTCGGCTTCGCCCTCTTCCTTGATGCTGCGTAAGTGGGGGAAGAGGATGACCTCGCGGATGGTATCTTTGTCGGTGAAGATCATGGTGAGGCGATCAATGCCCATGCCAAAGCCACCTGTGGGGGGCAGACCATAGCTCAACGCTTCGATGTAATCGACATCAACGGGGTGGGCGTCCTCATCACCTTGCGCCGCCCGATAGTTCTCATCAACAAAGCGTTGCAGTTGGTCGATGGGATCGTTTAGCTCACTAAAGGCGTTGCAAAACTCCATGCCACCAATAAAGCCTTCGAAACGTTCCACCTGGCGTGGATCATCGGGCGTTCCCTTTGCCAAAGGACTGATGTCGAGCGGATAGTCGGTGAGGAAGGTCGGCTGGATTAGATGTGGCTCGACAAAGCGTGCCATCAGGTTATCGACCAACTTCCCCCAGTTGCTCTTGGGATCAGGTGAGAGACCAATGCCGCGCATTGCCTCTGCTAATGACGCTGCGTCAGGGTAGCTTTCATAGTCGATATCGCACGCCTCAAGAATGGCTTGGCGCAGGGGGATGCGCCGCCAGGGTGGCGAGACATCAATCGTATGCCCCTGATAGGAGATGGTGTGACCGCCCGTAAGCCGCTGGGCAACATGGGCAATCATCTCCTCTGTGCGACGCATGACGCCTTCGTAATCGGTATAGGCTTCATAGTATTCAAGCTGGGTGAACTCTGGGTTGTGCTTGAAACTCACCCCTTCATTGCGGAAGTCACGCCCAATTTCATAGACGCCATCAAAACCGCCCACAATCAAGCGCTTGAGATACAACTCAAAGGAGATGCGCAGATAGAGGTCTTGGTGAAGTTGATTATGGTGGGTGACAAAGGGTTTTGCCGCTGCACCGCCATAGATGGGCTGGAGAATGGGGGTCTCTACCTCGATAAAGCCCGCATTATCAAAATATTCACGCAGGGCGCGCAGGATAGCGGCACGCGTGCGAAACAGTTCGCGCACCTCTGGGTTGGCGATCAAATCTACATGGCGACGGCGATAGCGGGTCTCGCGGTCGCGCACACCATGCCATTTGTCGGGCATGGGCTTGAGCGTTTTGCTCAGGAATTGGATGCTCGTGGCATCAACGCTGATTTCGCCGGTTTTGGTGACAGTCAATGTCCCGGTTGCGCCGATAAAGTCACCAAGATCGATGAGCTTTTTCCAGATGTTGTCATACCAGTCCGGTGGCAGATTGTTTTTACGCAGCAACACCTGGAGAGTTCCACTTCCATCTTCAAGATCGGCGAAGCTCACTTTGCCCATGGTACGGATGCTCTTGATTCGACCTGTGATCGTAATCACTTCGTCAGTCGCACCCGCTTCATAGAGCGCGCGCGCCTGGGCAATTGTATGGGTGCGTTGGGCGCGTGCTGGGTAGGGCTCAATGCCAGCGGCAATTAAGCCCTGTAGGTTGGCAAGTCGCGCTTGTTCTTGGTCTGTGAGATTGCCAGGGTTAAACAAGTCCAGGGGCGAGTCAGTCACCGTCGCTGTCCTTTTGCAAATAGTTTGCTGTTGAGATTGGCCTTGGTTGCTTTGGGCTGCGGCTATCGCGCAGCTTGCAGGGACGGCGCGTTACTGAATCTTCAAGACTTTGAAGATGATTTCGCCGCCAGGAGTTTGAACTTTCGCCTGTTGTCCCACACGCTTGCCAATCAATGCTTTGCCAATTGGGCTGCTGTTGCTGATACGTCCACTGGTTGGGTCAGCTTCCACTGAGCCTACAATGGTGTAGGTTTCTTCGAGATCTGTGCCATCTTCGCAGACAATCACGGTGCGACCGAGGGAAACTTCACCCTTGGGTTGTTCGCCATCTGAAATCAGTTTGGCGTTCTTCAAAAGGTTTTCTAACTCGCGGATACGACCTTCTAAAAAGCCTTGTGCTGTCTTGGCCTCGTCATAGCCTGCGTTTTCACTAATGTCACCTTCGGCTTTGGCCTCGGCGATCATTTGTGCAACTTCTTTACGGCGCGTCTCTGTCAGATATTCAAGCTCATCTTGAATTTTCTTAAGACCTTCATCCGTTAAATATACTGGTTGATTATTTACCATAACCGCATCTCTCCATGAAAAACACCGCCTGGGGGGGCGGCGCCTCCAAAACACTTTCCGTTGCATTAAAGCAATTGCCGACCTGCACCCGTTAGATCCACTTGCTTTCGCAAACAGCTCTTTCACGTATCTGTAGGTCGGCGTTTGTATTCACCTTATTATAGCTCATATGTCCGCTTGTGCAAAATCGATTTTGGGTAAACCTAGACAGAGTCGATTATGATGGGCGCAATGTGGATTGCAACCCTCGGCTGAACAGGGAATTAACACAGAATTGACCAGATTGAGGATGGATCGGAACCTGTATGAGCACAGATGCTGCACTGTTTGACCGCTTTGCTCGCTTTTATGATGAAGATTACCGTCACTATGATGACGACGTAGCCGCGATTCTGCACCTAGCGCAGGAGATGGATGGGCCTGTGTTGGAGTTGGGATGTGGAACAGGGCGGCTGTTGGTGCCGCTGGCGGCTGTGGGGTTGCCGGTGACGGGGGTGGATATTAGCCCGGCGTTGTTGGCAAAGGCGCGTGCCAACTTGGAGACGGTTCCTTCGCGTGATCAGGTTACGTTGGTGGAAGCGGATCTGCGTACGTTGGCGTTGCCGCAACAGGACTTTGCCTTTGCTTTCTGCACGAGCAACACACTTATGCACTTGGCGGATGCGACCGACCAACTTGCCGTGCTAGAGCGCGTCGCGATGCATTTACGCCCTGGTGGCTTGTTGATGATTGACCTCTTTAACCCAGATATCGGGCGGCTGATTGAGGTGAATGGGGTGATGGAATTGGCCGATCAGTGGGTGCGCGAGGATGGCACTGAGGTCATGAAGTGGAGTGTTCGTATGTTGGATCTGGCGGATCAGATCCAAGAGACGCTTTTTGTCTATGAGGAGGTTGCGCCCGATGGCACTGTGCGGCGCACGCGTTGCCCATTTACGTTGCGCTTTCTTTGGCGCAATGAAATTGAACTGATGTTGCGGCTGGCAGGGCTGGAAGTGGAAGCAGTGTGGGGTGATTTTGAAGGCTCGCCCTATGAGAGTCAGAGCGATCATCTGGTCTTGCTGGCAACGAGACCAGATGATCGGGCAAAGGGTAGGGGGACAGGTAGACGGACGCGTGAGGGTATGGCATGAAACTCGCGCTCCACCCTCTTTGTCAGTTATGCTAAAATACTGTTGTTACCGCGGTTAAGGGTGGTGCTCCCAGGCGATATGCAACGCCACCCTTTTTTAGTTTCGGGATGTCCCGACCACACCACCTCTCTACCAATACCCATTTGTATCCACTGTTGCATCCACTGGCAGGAGGCCCTATGAAGATCACCGACATTAAGACGTTCCTGATTCACCCCGGAACGGGCAAGAACTGGCTCTTCGTCAAAGTCGAGACGGATGAAGGCATCCACGGCTGGGGTGAAGCGTATACGCAGGCTGACCGCGACCGTTCCATTGAGATTACGGTGCAACAGTTGCGGCGCTATCTGATCGGGCGCAGTCCCTTTGACATTAAGCATTTCACGTTTATGGCCTATACCGACTTCGCCACACGTCGTGGGTCGATGGAGTTCTATTGCGCGGTGAGTGGAATTGAGCATGCGCTTTGGGACATTGCCGGGAAGGCAACAGGGCAGCCGGTTTATAACCTGCTAGGCGGGGCGACGCGCACACAAATCCGCGTCTATGCCAATGGCTGGGGCGGGGGTGGCAGCCTGGATAAGTTAACGGACGCGGCCAAAGGCGTCGTGGCGCGCGGCTTTACTGCGATGAAGTTCGACCCCTTCCCAAACCCCTGGCGCGCCTACATCTCGCGCAGTGATGAAGACATGGCAGTCGAGCGTGTGGCTGCCGTGCGCGAGGCGATTGGCCCTGATGTGGAGAGTCTGGTCGAGGTGCACCGGCGGCTGGCTCCCATGCATGCGGTGCGCGTGGCGCGGCGCATGGAACCGTATCGCCCCTTCTGGTATGAGGAGCCGGTTTCGTCGCGTGATATAGCGGGACTGGCGGAAGCGCGCCGCGAGATTAATCTGCCCGTTGTGACTGGTGAAGAGCTATACACTAAAGCTGAGTTCCGCGACGTTTTTGAGCAGCGCGCGGCGGACATCATCAACCCAGACGTGTGCTGCTGTGGCGGAATCCTGGAACTGCGTGAGATTGCGGCGATGGCTGAGGTCTATCACGTGGTTGTTTCGCCACACAACTACAACAGCACGACCCTGGGCCTAGCGGCGACGGTTCACGCCGCGGCTGGGATGCCGAATTTTCTGATCACTGAGTATTTCGTAAACTTTGAGGAAGTGGGTAAGGCGATCGCAACCCCACTGGTGCCGGTGGACGGCATGATTGCGCTGCCCACGGCTCCCGGCTTGGGCGTCGAGATCAACGAAGATGCGTTGGCCTACTACGCCTATCAGGAGTTCCCGAACCGTAATTTGCGGCGACCGGTGGACGAGGCACCCATCTAGGGAATCGGCTCAATGACTTCATCCACCTAAAGAGAGCTAAAGACAGTGCAAAGGAGACTACTATGAAGACTCGCACGTTGGGCATGACGGGACTGCAGGTTTCCGAAATCGGGCTGGGGGCCTTTCCCATTTCTGGGATGTGGCAGCGAGCGGACGGATCTGATTTTGGCTGGACGGGTACTGATGATCAGGAGTCGATTGCCTTGATTCACCGCAGTGAGGAATTGGGCATCAACCTGATCGACACGGCAGAAGGCTATGGCGACGGACATAGTGAGATTTTGACCGGAAAAGCTCTTAAGGGGCGACGGGATCGGTGGGTGGTCGCCACCAAAGTACAGCCCAATCAGGGCATTGACAAGAATTCAACGGATGAGACAGCCGTGCGCCGCAGGATTATTGACGCCTGCGAAGGGAGCCTGAAACGGATGCAGATGGAGACGATCGACCTCTATCAACTGCATGCCATTCCCCACGAATGGGCGATGCCCGTTGTCATGGAAACCCTGGCGCAGCTCAAGGCAGATGGCAAGATTGGCTGGTACGGGATTTCCACCAACAACCACGAGGCCATTGACAAGTTGCGTGCCTTCGGCCCGATCCATGTGCTGCAAATTGGTTATAACCTGCTGGAACGCAGTGCTGATGCGCTGCTGACGTGGGCCAAAGTCGAGAATATCGGCACGTTGATTCGGGTGCCATTGGCGAAAGGTATGCTGAGTGGAAAGTATTCGGGGGATGGAGCCATCAGCATTCCCAGCGGTGATCTGCGCTATGAACGCTTTAACCAGCCGGATACCGTTGAGGGTCTGAGTAAGCTGCCCCAACTCTCTTTCTTGTCCTCACCCAAGCGTAGCATGGTGCAAGCTTCCCTGCGCTTTGTGCTTGACCACCCAGGGGTAACGAGCGTGATCGCTGGAGCCAAGAACCGTCAACAGATCGAGGAGAATGCTGGCGCGGCTGCGCTTCCCTCTCTGACGGAAGAAGAGCTTGCCCGCGCCCTGCCGATTGCCGACACCATTCAAACGCCGGGGTGGATATAGGGTAACCTATGTGTTGATCCGGGTATTGATTCGGAAGGTAAAAGGGGCTGGACGCCATTGTCCAGCCCCTTTTACTTTCCGAATCAATACCAGTATCAACACAGAGTAACCCTATATCCACCCCGGCGTCTGAATGGTGTCAGCAATCGGCAGGGCACGGGCAAGCTCATCTTCCGTCCAGGAGGGAAGCGCAGCCGCGCCAGCATACTCCTCAATCAGTTGACGGTTCTTGGCTCCAGCTATCACGCTCGTCACCCCGGGGTGG
>JBBQIG010000239.1:0-7426 GCA_038324715.1 Anaerolineae bacterium
TCCGGCGCGGGCAGCATCGAGTGGATTGAACTGACAAACACGACCACGCCCTGTTTTGTGGTCAACTGAGGCAGTAGCGCGTGCGTCAAGGCCATGGGCGCACCGAGGTTGACTGTTAGCATTTCGGTGATTGAGACGAGAGGTTGCACAGCGGGCGACCCATACCATCCCAAAGCCGCGTTGGATGGATTCGCTCGCAATCTACACATTGAAGAACGCGGCAAAGTAGATGTGATCGTCGTGTGGCCCGGCTCCACGCGCACATCATTACATGCCAAAAGTGGGATTCCGGCAGCACGAATCAACGCGACTCGAACGAAGTCGCCCGAAGCGGTCGCCGCACAAATTGCGCGTGCCATCACACATCGCCGTTCCAGCACATTAGGTTTTGCCCAAGGATTGCTGCGCTGGCTGGCTATCCACTTTGAAGCAATCATAGACGGCGCGTTCATTGCCACCTCACGCGCTCGACCCTCAAAGCCGACCCCGCACAAGGAAAAAATATGAATCGTCAGGCAGTGGTGACCGGAGCCAGCGAAGGCATTGGCCGCGCGCTCGTGGAACTATTGAGTGCACAAGGCTATACGATGACTGGGGTGGATGTGAATGCCACTCGCGCCGCGCAAACCCAGCAAGCATTAGCCATGAGCGGGCAGCAGATGCGTTTTCTCCACGCCGACCTGGGGCGCATCGACGACCTGGATCAGTTGGCAGAGGAGCTATGCGTCGGGCCTGCCATTGATCTCCTAATCCATAATGCGGGCATTAACTGTGTAGGACCATTTGCAGCATCAGATATTGCCGCACAACAGCGGGTGCTGGATGTCAATCTGCGCGCCCCGCTCTATCTCACAACCGCTCTCCTGCGTGCCAATCGGATCGCACGCGGCGGATCGCTGGTCTTCATCTCCTCGCTCTCTCGCTTTGTAAGTTATCCAGGTGCAGCCGTCTATGGCGCGGCCAAAGACGGATTGGCCTCCTACGCACGTAGCCTAGCCGTCGCCTTGGCGGCTGAGGATATTCATGTACTCACAGTCTATCCTGGGCCAACGCGCACAGCCCATGCACGCCGCTATAGTCCAGACAACCGCCGCGAAGCGCAACGCATGGCCCCAGAGAAGTTGGCCGTTGCCATCCATCGTGCTGTAGCTCAGCGCCGGCGTGTTCTGATCCCCGGCTTCAGCAACCGCCTCTTTGCAATGGCAGGTCTGTGGATGTCGGGGTTGACAGAGTGGGCCATGCGCAAGAGCTTGTTTGAGAAGCTACTTGTTTGAAAAGCTAGTAGAACCGCAAGACTAAGAGATCAACTCTCTCTTAGTCACGTCTGTTTTAGTCACGCGCATCAGGAGTTCGTTTTGCCAGGCGTGCATTGCGCCTTTTTGCCGAGAGCGCAATCACCGAATAGCGCGCCTGCTCCTGTAATGCCTTGAAGATCAAGTCGACGGACTTCGCATCGCCAAAGAAATGCTCACGATAGGAACCATCACCAAAAAAACCATCCGACTTATTAAACAGGTTGACGCGCAATTTGTTGTTGGGAAGATGATTCTTGCCAGACAACAGATCGCGGATAGCGGAAGACATCCACTTAAACGATCCAAAAAGGAGATGAATTTGGGCTACTGTGCTTTCCACATCTGCCTCGTTGGCGGGATCAACTTGATCAATCAGCGCGTCAACATGCTCCTGCAAGGCAAAGAACTCATCAAAGCCGCCGCCGGCAAGGCGTAAGCCACGCAGTTGCATCAAGTAGTCAGCACGATCCGTGGCGCGCAAGCGCGTGACCGTCAGTTTAAGATACTCCAGATAAGCTCCCAGCAGCCACAAGACAGAGTATGCCCGCCACAGTTTGGGGTGTGCCCAGGATTTGAACGACCCCGCAACGAGTTGGTCATGCATGCGCATGTAGTGCAGAGTCATTGCTTCTAAGGGTGCAAACGCCACCGCCGAATAGTCACCGCTTTTGTACGCTTGTAAGAGCAGGTCTGCCACCACCATCACGCTCATATGGGTCACATAGAGCCCCTTGGAATAGAGGGGATCGATAAAGCCCACAGCGTGAGCCAGCAAAGCAAAACGGTCACCAACCACGTGATGCGAGGAGTATTGCAGCCGCTCGCTGCGCACCCACTCACGCGTGGCGCGCGCCCCCTTTAAGTGCTTCTCAATGTCGGGAAATTGGCGGATGATGGAATTAAATTCTTCTTCCGGCGTAAGGTCGCTGCGCAGGGGATAGATGCGCGGGTCAAGCTGAAGACCTACGCTGCAGAGCGGATTGGTGGCTTGTGGATGGTTGTTGAAGGGAATCACCCACACCCATCCACCGGGAAAGAGATGGTGCAAGGTGCCTTCGGAAAGCAGGAAAGGATGTCCATAGGCTTGGCGCGACAGCCCCACATTGTTGTAGCAAGGCACATCCACCATATGGGTGAAGATGGTGCGCGTGTGGGATTTGAGGTCATGGTGACGCCAGCCCAATTTGTTTGCCATGATCGAACGCATTCCGCTTGCGTCCACAAGATACGCCGCGCGATAGACTTGATCTTTGGCTGTAACAATCTCGACACCGTCCGGCAGAATGCGTGTGTCCTTGACCGGCGTATTTTGCAAGACGGTCGCGCCATACGAGATGGCAATGGATGTCAGCATCGCGTCTGAATCTTGCCGATAAATGTGAATCTCATGACCGTAGGGCAATTTGGGAATCACAGCCTGCAAGCTCTGGCTCGGATCTTGCTGTTGATGAGGGAAGTGGTGCAGAAAGCTGAAATGTCGCTTAACACCATGTTGTGTACCGATGTAGCCATAGTAATTCTCTGAGCTATAGTAGGCCATCTCAGGCACGTCATAATATTCAGCCAAAGCGCGCATCACTTCGGATGTCTCTAAGATCATTGATTCACCGATGGTGAAGCGCGGATGTGATCCAGCCTCAAAGACAATGACCTTCAACCCCTGTCGCGCCAGCACCGTGGCAAGGGTGGAGCCACCAATCCCCGTCCCGATAATAGCAACATCATATTTAATTAATTCTTCTTGCATCTAATCATTTTTCCGTTGGCTAGTATCCGTCGATTGATCTAAGCAATATCATACTCAATATCATACAGCAGCTTTATGCTGCATCTTGTATCATCTTTGCGACAAGCGCCGTCCAACCCGTCTGATGACTGGCACCCAGGCCAACGCCGTTGTCTGCGTGAAAATATTCATAGAATAACAGATAGTCCCGCCAATGGAGATCTGTCTGGAAGAGGCGTTCAGTGCCAAAGACAGCACGCGTTCCATCATTGCTAGAATTACCGTTGGCGCGCAAGAAAATGTGTGCCAACCGCAAACATAGATCATTGGCCGCGGCGTCCAGGTTCAAATACTGTCCAGAACCGAGAGGTACCTCCACTTTGAGCGTATCGCCATAATGGTGACTGTGCTTGCGTAATGCCTCTATCATCATGTAGTTGAGGGGGAACCAAATGGGACCGCGCCAGTTAGAATTGCCACCAAACAAGGCGGTAGTAGATTCCGCAGGTTGATAGTCGAGGTGATAACTTGCGCCATCCACTGAGAGTGTATAGGGACTTTCGGCGTGATGTCGAGAGAGAGCACGCAGCCCATATTCTGATAAGAATTCATTGGTGTCAAAGACACGACGCAGCACGCGCACAAGCTTGTCATGATCTAAAATCGATAAGTGGAAGTGGTCGTGTGGACCTACCTCTGAGAGAGAGCTGATATTGGCAATTAATCCCGGACGATACTTGAGAAACCACTCAAGCCGTCGGCGAAAGCGCGGTAATCGTTCCAGCAGTTCCGGTTCCAGCGTTTCAACGGCAAGCAAAGGTAACAATCCCACAAACGAACGAACCTTCACCTTGGCAAAACGATTGTCAGGCAGGTGCAATACATTATAAAAGAAGCCGTCCTCTTCATCCCACAAGCTCACCCCAGCATCACCCATGTTATACATGGCATCGGCAATATAGATAAAATGCTCGAAGAATTTTGTTGCTACATCTTCATAAGCGGGCCGCGTACGCGCCAACTCTAGCGCAATCGACAACATATTCAAGCTGTAGATTGCCATCCAACCCGTCCCGTCGGCTTGTTCAATATGACCGCCGGTGGGCAAGGGGGCACTGCGATCAAAGAGGCCAATGTTATCCAGCCCCAGAAAACCACCTTGAAAAACATTGTGACCGTCGGCGTCGGTGCGGTTAACCCACCACGTAAAGTTGAGGAGCAGTTTATGGAAGATTCGTTCTAGGAAATCGGTGTCGCCTTCGCCCCTCTGCTCTTGCTCGATCCGATAGACTTGCAAAGCGGCCCAGGCGTGCACGGGTGGGTTTACATCACTAAAGCGCCATTCATAGCCAGGAATCTGCCCATTCGGGTGCATGTACCACTCGCGCAACAGCAAGATGAGTTGTCGCTTGGCCCATTCAGGGTCGATTGTCGCAATCGGGATCGTATGAAAGGCCAAGTCCCAGGCTGCAAACCAAGGATATTCCCACTTGTCGGGCATGGAGAGGACATCTAGGGCGTAGAGGTGCTGCCACTCGGCGTTGCGGCCATTGCGGCGTTCTGCTGGCGGTTGTGGTTGACCAGGATCACCATCGAGCCAGCGTTCAACGCTGTAGTGGTAAAACTGCTTACTCCAAGTAATTCCTGCCAACGCTTGCCGCTGTACCAAGCATGCATCTTCGCTCATACCAGGGCGCTTAATGGTTGCATAGAATTCATCCGCTTCGGCGCGACGCTGTGCAAAGAGGGTGTCGAAGTCACCAAAGGGTTGCGCGGTGGGGATATTCGTAAAACGAACATGCACTGTGAAGGTCTCCCCCGGCGCAACCACAGCTTGGAAGTGTGCCGCGACCTTAGAACCGCGCGCTTCAGGGTTAACCCGATCACGTTGGCCCTTGACTACAGCATCATGGATGCCATCTTTGACATAGGGTTGAGCGTTGGGATAGCCAAAAAGACGTTCGGTGTTAGTTTCGTTCTCTGTAAAAAGCAAGGTAGGCCTCGGAGCGTCAGTGGATTCTACATACCACCAGCGTTCGCCCAAGTGTGCATCCAACGCCATGACGCTACTCTCTGTCACCGCGCGCAACTGTGGGCGCGGCTTATCCAGACGCCACGACCACGTATTGCGAAACCACAAGTGTGGCAAGATATGAACTGGGGCTGGCTCTGGCCCGCGGTTGACCGCGCGAATGCGACAAAGGATGTCCTCCTGATCGGCCTTGGCATATTCGATGAATACATCGAAGTAGCGTCCCTGGTCAAAAGTCTCACGCAGGGCGTCGATCAATTCAAACTCTGGCTCATCTCTGCCACGTCGACGATTCTCCTCCACCAGCCGTCCATAAGGGTACTCTATCTGGGGATACTTATAGAGCATTTTCTGATAGGAATGGGTGGGCGTACCATCTAAATAAAAGTAATATTCCTTAACATCTTCGCCATGGTTGCCCTCATTCCCCGCTAGACCAAAGAATCTCTCTTTGAGAATTGGGTCGTGCTCATTCCACAACGATACAGCTAGCACCAGATTTTGGAAGCGGTTGCAAAAGCCGCCAATGCCATCCTCATGCCAGCGATAGGCACGGCTGCGAGCGTGGTCGTGGGGAAAGTTCTCCCAAGCCATACCATTTGGGCTATAGTCCTCACGCACAGTGCCCCAGGCACGATCACTGACATAAGGTCCCCAGTTCTTCCAATCAGCGCGCCGCGCTTCGGAATCGGCAAGGCGTTGATGTTCAACAGTGTGCGATAGGTTCATGCTCTTTGCCATGCAGATTTCCTTTTGATGTTTTGCGCCCCAAGACCTCCCGAAAAGCCGGTCAAGGGTTAGGTTGCCTAGATTATCGAAGCCGTACGATGTCGCTTTGGGCGAATAGATGGCCCACAGAGAGACTCAAGGCTGCCTCTCCATAGAGTTCCGGCGGCACACTGATATCCGCCAAATAGAGTTCGCCGACTTGGTCTTCCACACCAGATGCACGCAACCCTGCCTTGGGCAATGCCAGCGTCATCGTGGCATCAGCACGGATAGCAGGGTCGAACACAATGCCTGTTGTTGTGTCCACGCCTGAAGGTGCGTCCAGGGATAAGATCGGCGCACGCGCGGCATTGGCCCAACGAATGAGATCTGCAGCCCCACCGTGTGGAGCGCCCCGCAAGCTATAGCCAATCACCCCATCCACAACCAGATCAGGTGACCCTGCTTCGGACACCAACCCGGCATTGGCTACCGTGATTCCCATACGGTACACCATATCCAACTGCTGTCTGGCGATGGGGGTGAAATCGGCATCTGCTTTCGTGGTGTACACCTGAACGCGAGCACCGTAGTTGTGCAGCCGCCGTGCACAGACCAATGCACCGCCGCCATTGCCTCCAGTTCCAGCCAATAGGACAACACGTTTGCCGCGAGGATCGCCCTCCAAGAACCGTACCCGCGCCAGATGGGCCAACGCGCTTCCAGCGTTTTCCATCATACGCACGAGGTCAATGCCATAATCCTCCAACATTGCGCGGTCAACTTCAATCATCTGAGCTGTCGTCAGATAGGGTATAGACTCGGTTATCATCGGTATGTTCATAGTTCACTTTGGAAGTTTCATTCTGGCAACAGGACATTCACAAATTTGCATCGCAAGCTTCACACTCGTACAGTAGATAGTTCTTACCTGTGACAGCCGATCAGGTCACGCGGTTAGGTCACGTGGTTGGGGTGTGGCGGCAATAGCCAAAGACGATCCATGAAGTGAACGCAAATCAATGTTGGACAATCTAGGCCGTTAGCACACGGGTAGGTTGTATAAACTTTATCTATCTTGTCTACAAGAGCAGGTCAAGATATCACCTCAGACGAGGATGAAACGGAAGGGGAGCGTTGAGTTTCGCGTCGTTTAAACCAACGCGACAATGCGATGCTAATCACAAACATCAGCACAGCGATGCCCAAAGAGGTAGCGTTCAAAGTTGGCAACTCGCCAGTGAAGTCTCCTTCGATGGATGCGCCGAACAGAACAAATGAAATCGTACCAGGGATGCTACCCAGAACAGTGGCAAGGAGGAAACCCTGCCAATTTACGCGCAGAAAGCCCGAAAAATAACTAACCAGATCATAAGGCAGGAAGAGGAAACGCATAATCAAAACCGTTTCGAAGCTATTGCGGCGCATACGTTCTGTATATTTTTGCAGGAGACCGCTGGAAGATGACTGCTGCACGATGCCATTGCCGAAAAAGCGGCCAATGAAGTAGGCGACCATAGACGAAAGGTTGCTGGCAACGACCACAATAAGCGTGCCAAAGATCGGCCCATACAAATAGCCAGCCACCAGTGTCAACAGCGTGGCAGGAAAAAAGATCACAGGCCGAAGCATATACAGCAGGATATAGACAATGATACCCAGGGT
>JBBQIG010000240.1:0-7360 GCA_038324715.1 Anaerolineae bacterium
CAGCGACGAGGTACGCCAAAAAGCGCGTGGGATCATTGTCCCCTTCGTCCAGCGACAGCCAGGCGGCGGCTCGCTGCGGAAGTCCCATGAATCCAGCCAGCCATTCACTGACCAGCGTAGTTTTGCCAAAGCCAGCGGGGGCGGAGAGCAAGGTCAGTTTGCGGTGCAGACCCTGGTTCAGCCGCTCGATCAGGCGGGGGCGGAGGACACCTTGAGGCCGAGGTGGGGGAATGTAGAGTTTGGTGGCTAAAATTGGCGTGGACATAGAGCGATTATAAATCACATACGCACACATACGTATTCGTCAAAATCGCCCCAACCCCATCGGGTACATCCCGGACATAGGCGAGATTTAGGAAAGGCGAAGAGTCCATGGCAAAGGCTGTTGGCACGCATTGATGACGTACGTGGTCAGCAGTAGGCAGCCTCAATGGCGGCGAAACTAGCCATAAGGTTAACCGCGAGGTGGTGTTGCTGGTGGATCATCTGCTGGTCTATGCGCGTCTACTAGAGGTATTCCTGCACGATTGGACAGGGATATCAGACCGATACCCCGAATGAGATCGCCTCCTCAATCATTTCCTCCATGCGAATCGCATGACCAACCGCCCATTCGGACTGGAATAACACCTCATCAAGCTGGGCACGAGCCGCGGTGAGGGTTCGTCCATATTCGATGTGATCCACTGGCCAGAGACGCGCTCCGGTGCGAACGAGTTGCGCGTCGATGGCAGCGAGCAGCCGTACACTAAGCCTTGGGTTGCCCAACTTTACCGCTATGCTAGCTAGGCCGGTCAAAGCCATCATGATCGCCCACTTGTTACTGCCTTGCTTCGCCTGACGCAGGCCTTCGACGATCTGTACAGCCGCTTGGGCGGATGCGCCCCTAGCCTGTGCAATCTGCCCAAGCCGAATCACTCCGTATGTTACCGAACGAGGCCTGCCTGCCTCTCGTGCCAAATGCATGCGCTCACTATGTATGGCGTGTGCTCGTTCGAAGTCGTGCATAAGAATGGCAGCCTCACTGACCAACAAGAGTGGCCCAATGGCCCCAAAAGGCTCGCCGATTGAACGATACATCTCAATACTCTGGCTCGCTAGCCGATCGGTTTCCATAGGATCGTCGTGCGATAAGGCGATCATCGACAGCACATTTAGCATCCAAGCCTGCTTGCTACGATCACCGAGTTGTTGATACAACCTTAAGCTCTCTTCAACGTGAGTCTGAGCGCTCACTAAGTCATGCATCTCGCGAGCCAGAAAGCCGATCATCGCTAGCACACGAGCGCGATCTACCAGTGGAAGATCTGGTGCGTACGCCAATGCCAGTTCAAACCAGCGACGACCTTCTTGCATATCGCCACGCACATGCCAGAACCATCCGAGTTCGTCAGCAAGTCGTGCAAGGCGCTCCGGAGCGTATTCAACTACCCAGGCCAACGCAAGCCGCAAATTATCATACTCTTGCTCAAGTCGATTCATCCATATGTTCTCCTCCGCTGGGCCAACGGTGGCCTCAGCCAATGAGAAATAATAGGCAGCGTGCCGATGACGCGCGCTGGTCGTCTCGTCGCACTCAGTCAAACGCTTCAGGGCATATTCACGTATAGACTCTAGCAGATGGTAACGCGCCACTCCCTCGCGCATGGTGGCTACCACCAGCGATTGGCTGACCAATGTCGTCAGGATATCGACGAGTGATGGCACTGTACCGGCGGGTTGAGTACTCTCGGCAGCATTGGTCACGCCGTCGATGATGGCTTCCGCCGCCTCTAGTGTCCATCCCCCAACAAATATTGCAAACTGGCGCAGGACGGAGCGTTCGACAGCGGAGAGTAGCGTGTAGCTCCAATCGATTGCGTTCCAAAGCGTCTGCTGGCGCACGGGTAGATCGCGTGCGCCGCCGGTGAGCAGACGCATCCGATTTTGCATCCGTTCCAGCAGCATTTGCGGCGTCATCATCCTGATTCGTCCAGCCGCCAACTCAATCGCTAGCGCCAAACCGTCGAGTTGGTGACATAGTTCGGCAACAGTGTGCGCGTTCGTGGCGTCAAGCCTGAAACCGCTGTTGACGGCTTGGGCGCGGACAACGAATAACTTAACTGCTGGGTAGGAAGCAAGTTCCGGCAAGGCAGGAAGCGAGTCGAGCGGTGGCAATGCCAAAGGCATAACAGCGACCTCATGCTCACCATAGAGGCGCAATGGTGTACGACTGCTTACCAACACTTTGAGATGCCGCGCCCTACTCAACAGTTCTCCAATCATCGGCGCAGTCGCCACCACATGCTCGAAGTTGTCGAGCACTAAGAGCAAGTGGCGGTCACGTAGGTAGCCTTGCAGGCGAGCGAACAGTTCTTGACCCACTCCCTCCTGAAAGCCCAGTGCGCGCCCAATCGCCACCACGACCTGGTCGGCTTCAAGAATGGGTGCCAGAGAGACGAAGACGACACCATCAGCGAAGGCATGGCCCACATTGGCCGCAAGTTGTATGCTCAACGTGGTCTTGCCAACACCCGGAGGGCCGATGAGGGTCATGAGATGGACGTCTGTACGCAGTAACTGAAGTTCCAACTGGGCCAACACTTCTTCACGCCCGATCAGGGGTGCCGCCAGAAAAGGCAGTTGGCCGCGCGCAATAACCTCCTCGGTAGGCAGACCCGCCGGAGGCGCACTGGTTTGTGGAATACGGGCCGCGCGAATGAAGGTATCACGCTCGTTGGTGGGAATCTCTAGGCAAGTTGCCAGCAGTTCGGCGATCTGTCGTGAGGGTCGTCGCGCTCCAGACTCGAACTGCTTGATCGTTACCTCAGCACAGCCTACCTTATGGGCTAACGCCGCCTGAGTCAAATCAAGCGTTTTGCGCCGCGCTTTCATCCAATTGCCAAACTCATGGGAGCGAACCATTATGTTCTCCAACTGGGCTGTTGAGAATATCTTCAAATGGCTGCCGAGGAGAGAATTCCTAACTGCATCTCTTGCTGCATCCCTTATTGTATCCCTAACCCCCTTGTTTCGCCATCTGGCAAATGCTACCTTGGTGCAGATCAATATCAAATACACCTTCAAGCGAAAAGTGAAAAGGAGCAACCTTATGCGAAGCAAACAGTTCCTATACGGATTTCTCGTTCTCGCACTGTTCTTAGCAGGATGCGCACCCATCGTCGCACCGGTCTCTGCAAAAGACATGTACTCGCCCAACAAGATCAGCGCGGAACTCATCGGTCAGGTACTCAACGCCTCACCCGAGGTCTCTGCGCAATACGGCTATATCAGCTACCTAAGCGGATTCGATACGGCTGCGCTCATTGCCTCAGGCGATGTCTTGAGCGAACAGTCGGCCCTATTGACTTTTTACAACGACACCACCGTTGAGAGCGTCATCAATAACGGGCCAATGCGCGTGATCGATCGCAGTGGGGAGGCCACCTTCTATTTCAATACAACACCAGCAGGCGACTTTGGCGACCCAGAGACCTTTCGTGCGGGCGTTGCGGTGATGAAAGCGTCTCTTCGCCACCAGGTTATCCTCGATACGGTGACCGGAGCCTTCACGGCACACTTTGATTGCATAGTTATCAGCAATGAACCATTCACGATCGCCGAAAAGAATTACCAATTGGGTGAGGCTGGGCAGCCCTTTGAGGTAACCTTCTCTGGCCATCTGAATCCACAAGCACCGCCTTCAGGCCACATGGGTGGTTTCATCACAGGGTTGGAAGTTCAGGCAACGAAGAAATAAACCGCTCAGAGTTCGAAATGACCAGGAGTTGGGGCCGCAGGCTCTCAGCTCCTTTTTTTATTGGAGCCAAACCGCAGCCGCGCCGTCAGTGTTATTGTTTGTTGATTGTGACCACAAGAACTGGGGCTACTCAGATTGCAATCCTATTACCGACCCAATTCACGTCTGCAACTAACATTGATGCGGCGCACCGGGGGCAACGGCTCACCGATGCTATACGATGGAAGCACGACGATGACATGGTTGACATCGGATCCAGGCCGGTTGACTATCCAGGCGTGCTCCAGTTCAGCCTGTAACTCTGCGAAGCTTTTCATGGCATTCCTCTCAGAAAGTTAGCACCTAGCTTAGTCCACCTAGCTTAGTCCACCTGGCTTAGACAAAGTAGGCGTTCACTCCTTCAGGCGATCTGCCAGCGTTCGGTGGGCGGTCACCTGATTACGCGGCTCTAGCTGATCGACAATCTTCCGCAATTCTAATACAAGCGATTTCGGTAGGGCGACAGACAGAGTTGCCTCGCTATCCGCTTGCTCCTTCCAGGCTTTCGCAATGCACTGGCGTAGAAACTCACTACGGTTATCAGTTAACCGATCCAGCCGTTCTAAATCCTCGGCATAGAGACTTATATGTAATTGCTGCCGTTTCTTTTGGTCGGGCTTGGAGGGACGCCCTGCTTTGTGTGAAGCCATGATAAAGAGAACCTTCTATCTGCGCTGTTGAACTAAGGTGGTATCACACTCTGGTAGAACCTATGTTCAACTTATCCGAAAACGTAAATTTTGTCAACATGATCCTGCTATTTAGCGACAAGTCAACAAGATAATTATCTTCATGCCTATGAAATCATTTATGTGTGTACAAAAATCGCGAATAAACGCGTTTCACGGCTTTGTTGTGTTGCCAAAAATAGAACTCTTGTGCTATAATTCGATGCAAGACAGTAACTCGAATTTGTCAACCAAGTTTGGTTGGAGAGTTTTAGAAGGGACACAAAAATGCCGACTGCAGTAGTCGTCGCCACGATTGTAAACACAAATATGAGTGAAGCTGGCTTCCGTCAACATGTAGTGGAACAACTGCGAGTCAATGACCGCAGCCTGATGGACAGACTTGCAGACGCAGACGGTGATGCTAACGTTGTCACCACTGTTTTGAATGTAGACGAATTTCTGGCCTACCTGATACGCCGATTTCCCAAGGCGGTCGATGCGGCCATTTCAACCGAAGAGGTGCTCGGGAGTGCGGCTACGGCGGAACAGATCGAGTCCCGCGTTGATACCGCTAAGATGAGCGAGGGCGAATTTATGGACTATATGCTGAAGCAACTAGAGGCCGGGGAGATAGAACCGGCTGTTCGCTTTTCAGACGAAGATTGGGAAGATGATGGGGATATCGGTGAGGACTTTTCGCGCTATCCGTTTTACTACTGAACTTTACTACTGAACTTGAGGTCTAAGCATGATCTACAGTCTAGACATCAAGCAAAGAAACGGTAACACAGGCGGCTGTAAGAGGTTGGATGGGGAAATCTGGATAGGGAGAGAAAATTATGTGTGACGAAAAGAAAAGTGGGCTAGACCTACAACAGGTTTTGGACGATCTGCGCAAACCGTTCCACCCGTCGCAGGTCACATGGAGGCCCGGTGCTGTCAAAGGTGATCGGGGTCTTGCTTTAGCCTATGCGGACTTGCGAGCTTACATGAACCGATTGGACGAAGTGTGCGGCTCAGACTGGTCAGTGGCGTATGAGCCGTGGGGTGAGGATCGGATTATCTGCCGGTTGACCATTTTGGGGGTCACGCGCAGCAGCACGGGGGAAACCACGAACGAATCGGAACGGTCAGAGATTGGCGGCACGGTCGCCGAGGCGCAAGCCTTCAAACGCGCCAGCGCCATGTTTGGTCTGGGACGCTATCTCTATACTTTGCCAACAGTTTGGGCGGACTTTGATCCCGCAACCAAGCAGTTTACTGATAAGGCAAAAGCCAGACTTACAGGCATCCTTGTGCAGCAGTACCGCCGTGCGACCGATGTCAAGAGCGAATTAGCAGATCTCTTCGCCGCCGGAACCGATCAGGATGAGGCGGAGCCAGCGCAAGAGTCCCACCAGGGCAACGGTGTGGAAATCACTCCGGAGATGGCGGCATTGCTTGAGCAGTTTAACGCACTCGGACAAGATCTCTATGGCGATCAGTGGGAGCAGGTCTCCCGGCGCAACGCGCACCGGATCTCGAGTGGGAAGACCCAAGAGAGCAGGCAGTTGACACCGCACCAGATCCAGAAACTGATTGATGGCATGATGAAAGTCAAGAGCAAGCGGGAGCCCGTTGCAGTTCCTGGCTAAGTGGTCAAGTGGGGTTATAGAGACCGCATCGGTGGATAGAATATGTTGTGGCGACGAGAAACATTGTCAATGGAGGAAATGCTTTCATGGATTTTCTTGAGAACCAACTAGCTAGGGAAGTCAGCTTCGAGCGAGGGGACAGCTATAGGCAGAAAGTTGACGGTGCCGTCAACCAGACGATTGCACGTGCGATTCGAGACGCTACACAGACTGCTGATCCAGCGCTACAGCAGGAGGCAGCATCATGGTTGTGGATATGCTGTCCCGATATTGCCGAGCAGGTTGAACTTCCTGAATTCCAACAGTACGCTACAGTACCAGCACTAGCTTCGACCTATATAATGGAAGAGGCTGTAATGGAAGATGCGCACGTAAGACTACTGTTCGGTTAACCTAGATTCTACATAAAACAGGACTCCTAGCAGCGAGTAGACTCAATGTTGCCATATGCAAGTTGAGCGCCGCCAGGAGTCCTGTTCTGAATTTACTCGACCTATTCCCCATGCTGCTGTGTGTCTATCTGGCGTTTGAACCGACCTGGCAGCAATCGAGTACTTTGCATCCCCACTCTGATTCCCTTTCACAAAACAAAATTAATCGTACAAGAAAACCCCTTGAGGCCACACGCCTTTACGACTTTGCCAGTGCCACTGCTTTATCCAGTGTCATCGCCGCACCCGCCGCCCAGGCCGCGGCAAATGTCGCTTCCCCTAGTTGTGTGCGTGCGCTGGCAACCAGATGATCATGCTCCAAACGCCAGGTAGGGTCGAATGGGGCCTCCGTTGGCGCAAAATACACCTCGGCCACGCCAAAGAGACGCGCAGCTGCTTCCACCTGCCCTTGCCTTGTCGCTAGAGATGCGAACGCTTCCAGCGTACGGGCAATCCACGCCGGGTGCTCCATCTCGGTGCTCAAAGCGAGACCCTCCTGGTGCAAAATTTTTGCCCGAGCATAGTCGCCTTGCCGTTGTGCCAACCGTCCCAAGGCATCAAGGGGATTGATTCGATTGAGCAGGTGACCCGTGTCGCGTATGACCATGAGGGCTTTCGCCAAGAGTTCCTCAGCTTCGCCGTCATTACCTTGCGCCATAGCCAGTCGACCCAGTCGCGTGAGCGTGCCGCTGCTCCTAACTTTATCACCTACTTCTTCATAAATTATCAAGCTTTGCCTAAGGTATGCATTCGCCGCCGTATAGTTGCCTTGTTCATATTCAGTAGACCGCAATAGGGGTGTTGAATTGGAAAATAAGCCACTTTGTTCCAAACTTGTTGGAGAAC
>JBBQIG010000241.1:0-7356 GCA_038324715.1 Anaerolineae bacterium
TAGGCGACCAGCAGCACCGCCACATAGTTGAGCAAGAGGCTGGAAATTGTTTCATTGACATTCAGCCGCATCCGCAACAGCCCGACAACACCCGCCCAAAGCGCACCCCCTAATGCTCCTGCCAAGAAGAGTACCGGCAGCGTAATGAGGGCAGGAAAACTGTCACCCAGCGCCACGGCAGCAAAGGTGGTGGTGAGCGCACCAATGGCGATTTGCCCTTCGGCTCCCACGTTGATCAAGCGAACTTTGGCAGGGATGGCAGTTGCCAGCGCCGCCAGCACAAAGGGGGCTGCACGCAACAGCACTTCGCTGATGCCATAGAAGTCGCCCAATGCAGAGACGAACATCATGCGATAGGTCAAGATGGGGTCGGCACCGACTGCCAGCAAGAAGAGGGCAAAGATGATAAATGGCCCCAGGGCTAGAGCTGCCCCGCGCGCCAGTTGATAGCCCAAGTCGGGCATCCACCAACGCCGTTGCGCCGCTTGGGGTACAGGCAATACTCGTTCCATCAGTGACTCCTTGTTACCATTTGCGCGGCAACTTGATAAATGTCAACGGTGCGGGGGTCAATTGGGGCTGATACACGCTCATGGCTGACGACCAAGAGCCTGTCTGAGATGGCATAGAGTTCATTCAAGTCTTCGGAAAAGAGCAGAATGGCTGTGCCCTGGTCACGGTGTGCCAGTAGAATCTGGTGGACAGCACGCGTCGTGGCAATGTCCAACCCGCGGCTGGGGTAGCTGGCAATCAGGATACGCGGCTTGCGCGCCAGCGCACGGCTGAGAATCATGCGCTGCACATTGCCGCCAGAGAGACCATCGGCTCGTCGCTCTGCCGCAGCCACACGCAGCGTATTGGCTTCGGGCAGCGTCTTAAACGCCTGTGCCACAGTAGACCAGTCAATGCCCATGCCACGCCGCTTGGCTTCTAGCCCGCCCAAGACCATGTGCTCCAAAACGGTTAGTCCTGGCACAATGGCTTCTTCTACCGGATTTTCGGGGATTCCCACGACGCCCGCGTCGAGCATAGAGACCGGGCTAGGGTGGCTGAGGGGTTGATCATTGATGAGGATTTGTCCCTGGTGAATGGGACGCAGACCCAGGAGCGCCTCAGCAAGTTCACGCTGCCCATTGCCTGAAATTCCTGCCACGCCCAAAATTTCCCCTGGCGAGAGCGTAAAGTTGATCTTTGAGAGAATGGGACGGTCGCGGTCATCATGGATTGCCAGATCCACCACGCGCAGCAGTGGCGCAGCGAGGGTATCAACATGTCGCGCAACGGAAGCAGGTGGAACCCACTCGCCCACCATGTGGTTGATGAGCTTAGGTTCATCTAATTCAGCCATCTGATTGGTGCTAAAGACGACACGCCCCGCACGCATGACGGTGGTGCGGTCGGCACACGCCAATACTTCGCGAATCTTGTGGGTAACGAGCAGAATCCCATAGCCTTCATCACGCAGTCGCCGCAGGATTGCCAAGAAGTCATCGACCTCAGTAACTGCCAAGACGCTGGTTGGCTCATCCAAAAGCAAGACGCGCGCCTCACTCAGCAGCACCTTGAGAATTTCCACCCGTTGGCGTTGACCTACATCCAATTGCCAGACCGCCGCATCAGGGTCTACGGATAAACCATATTGGGCGGCGGTGTCGAGGATGCGTTGGCGTAAGGCCCGCGGGTTCAACCGCGCTTGCAGATTGGGCAGTGCAAGCGCCACATTTTCCCAAACTGTCATGGCTGGGGCTAGGCGATAATTCTGAAAGACCATACCAATGCCGTGGCGACGCGCATCCGCTGGGCTTGCCATGCGTACTTGCGTGCCCTGGGCGTAAATGGCCCCGCCATCTGGCTCATAGACGCCATAGAGCATCTTCATTAATGTACTCTTACCGGCACCATTCTCACCCAACACAGCATGAATTTCGCCGCCATAAATGGGGAGATCGATTTCCTGATTGGCAACTAAGTCGCCAAAGCGTTTGGTGATCTCACGAGCTTCCAGCAATGGTAGTTGTTCTTGCATAGCGAATTGATACCTGCCTGGGTTTTGATGATGGTCTTAAAATGTCCCTAAGAGCGTTCAGGGGTGGTAAGTGCGGGCTGCTTGGTCGCCATATACTGTCGCCAGCCACCCCACTCTGTAATTTCTAGCTGCCCTTCACACAAGTAAGGCTCGCCCAAAACGCCGAGCACTTCGCTGCCATCCGATAGAGCAACCTTGCCGATGCAAAGTCCGGCGGGTTCTTGTTGCAAGATGATGCCCAACGTGGCTAAAGGCATGCGCCAAATTTCTAGGTGCACGCTAGTGCCACCTGTCAGCACACGCAACATGGCGGGGTGGCGGTCGGCAATGCTCCAGAGGCGGTAGCAAGGCTGTGTCAAAGCCTCACGCACAAATTCGCCCCCGGCATTCAATAGGTTGGGGTTGAGTTCCAGACCTCGCATAAGGGTGCCGTTAACGGCAAAGAGAACAGTCACAAGCAACTTCTCCCACAAGGGTTTGGTTTGGCAGTAGAGGTTAAAGTAGAAAGTTAACGCGATGCGCTGTAAAGAGTGGCGGCAACTAGCCCTTGATGATGTAAAGGGCTGCTGATTATTCCAAACTTTATCCGCAAATTCTAGAGATACTACATGGACAGAAGTTCAGAGAGAGCCAGATCTTTTGGGTGATGGTCGATTGCGGTTACAATGCGATTCCAGTAGTGTTAGAGGTCATATACAACTTCATATACAATTTTGTATACAATCTGCGCTAAGGATAAACCAGAACAAGATGATGTGATATGTGCAAGTTGCACAAAGAACAACTGGCATCTGCTAGGAGAATGCACAAGTCAATCTCTAGGTATGGGGTGGAGCCGCACTGGTTGCATCTGAACATTTATGATGCTTTGAGCTTCTCGAAGAGAGGATCATCAGATGCGTTACCACCGCTTCACCGCAAATTGGTTGACATAAACGTTCGTGTGTAGTGGAATCAATAAAATGATGTATAGGATGAACAAATGATTGAAAATGATTGAAAAGGTAAGCCGAAGCGAAGAAATATTTACTGTCTTAAAAGCCCGCATAATCCGTTGGGAATATCCTCCGGCTTACCGTTTGACTGAAGACAACCTGTGCAGCGAGTTTGGCGTGAGTCGGATTCCCGTGCGCGAAGCATTGCACATGCTGGTCGAGAACAATCTCGTGGATCGTGTTCCCCATCGAGGATGTACGGTCAAGCAACTTAATTTGGATGAGATCAATGAGCTTTATGAAGTGCGGTTGGCGCTGGAGCTTTACGTGGTAGAGAAGCTTGCGATCAGTGGGTTGTCCACAGAGACCTATGTCCAGTTGGCAGAGAACTGGCGAATGTTGGGACAAACCGGAGATTTGCGCGAACTGGATGGTGAACCCCTGGCACGCCAAGATGAAGCGTTTCACGAAACATTATCTGCCGCTGTGAACAACTCTTTTTTGGCGCAACTGCGTATCGTCAATGAACGTCTCTTCTTTACACGCATGAACGACATCACCACGCGCGAACGTTTAGCCACTACCTGCCAGCAGCATCTGGAAATACTCGAGCAAATTGTGAAAGGTAACGCTCCTGCTGCACGCGCTGCCCTGCAAGCCAATATTGACTTTGGACGTCATAACGTCGAATCTGCCCTCAAAGATGCCCTCGCACGCGCCTATCTCAAGATCACCTAATTGCCACGCACGTTTTATACTGTTTTATACTAAAGACAACACGCAAGATAGTACAGATAGTAGACAGAAAGATGTTGATTTGCATGCGACTCACCCAGGCACCTGCTGTCAGAATAACTTCTCTCTGTCACGACTCCCCATTAGACTGTCACTAACAAACTATAATCAGTGTGCAAAAAACAATTTCAAACAGAGGATAGAGATGAGCAGCTTACAGGATCAGGTCGCCATTGTCACCGGCGGTGGCATGGGCATTGGTGGAGCAACTGCGCGTCGATTGGCAAAGGCAGGGGCAAAAGTCCTTATTGCCGATGCCAATTTGGAAGCCGCTGAAGCGAACTTGGAACGTATTCGTCAAGATGGCGGTGTAGCAGTTGCCGCGCAATTTGATGTCTCCCAGCACGAAGAGGTGCGTGGCATGGTTGAAAGCGCCGTTGCCCAATGGGGTCGCCTTGACGTGTTGGTAAACAATGCCTATGGTTCCAAGGGGCGTGATGGGAGTGCATTGACTATAAGCGACGAGACGCTTGACTATGCCTTGACCATCATGGTCAAGACACTCGTCTGGAGTGCCAAGTATGCCGTACCCCACATGCAGAAGAATGGGCGTGGCAGCATTGTCAACATCTCCTCGGTTCATGGGCTGTTGATGGCACCGAATACCTTTGCCTATGAAGCTGGTAAGTCGGCGGTGATTGGTGCAACCAAACAGATGGCGATTGATTTTGGTCCCTCAGGGATTCGTGTCAATGCTATCTGTCCGGGTCACATTGTAACGGAAAGAATGCAGGCGCGTTGGGATGAGAACCCATCAGGGTTACAATTGATTGAAGCGCAATACCCTTTGCGCCGTGCCGGAACACCAGACGACATTGCCAATGCCATTCACTTTCTCTGCTCAGACGAAGCTTCGTTTATCACTGGACATAGCTTGGTGGTTGATGGGGGCTTGACTATTCAGTTGCAAGAGAACTTTGCCAACCACATGACGCGCTTCTATCGGGATAATCCTGACATTAATCTGCCCACTAGGTGATAGCCCGACAAGTCATACCTTCAACTCACAAACTCACATAGTTAGCCAACGCAGGATACACAAGGAGAATGAGGACAGGAGAATGAGGAACCTATGAAGATCGTAAAGATAACCCCATTTTTAGTAGATCGATTCTTGTTGGTGCGGGTTTACACAGATGAAGGCATTATCGGCAACGGTGAAGCTGGCTTGTGGGCACATCACAAGACGGTCTACCAAGCCATTGAAGACCTTAGCGCCTACTATATCGGCAAAGATCCCCTACGCATTGAGCATCATTACCAGACCGTAGCGCGTGATACACACTTTATGGGCGCAGTGATCAGCGCCGCCATGAGTGCGATTGACATTGCCTTGTGGGACATTTTGGGCAAGTCAGTGGGGCTACCTGTGCATCAGTTGCTGGGTGGCAAAGTTCGTGACAAGGTCAAAGTCTTTGCCAATGTCACTGGCAACAATGTGGAAGAAATGGCAGAGAGTGCGCGTAAGCAGGTTGAGGCAGGCTATCTCTCGCTGCGTACCCAGCCCTTCTTTCCCAACTGGGAAGCGCAGACGCCGACGCAAACGATTACCGATGCCATTGCGATTGTCGCCGCCATTCGTGAGGCTGTGGGCTTTGGTATTGACGTGGGCTTGGAGATTCATCGCAACTTGCGCCCCGAAGAAGCGATTGTGCTGGCGGCTGAACTAGCGCCCTATCGACTGCTCTATTACGAGGATCCCCTGGCTCCAGAGAGTTTGGAGGCGATGGAGTATATTGCACGCCATATCAATTTGCCGATGGCGACTGGCGAGCGTTTTTATAACATCTATCAATTCAAAGACCTGATCGACCGCAAAATTGTGAGCTTAATTCGCCCCGATGTTTCGCTGGCGGGTGGTTTTACACAAGTCAAGAAGATCGCGGCAATGGCTGAAGCGGCCTTTGTGGGCATCTTCCCCCATCTCATGGGTAGCCCGGTCAATGTCGCGGCCTTCACGCATTTGGATGCTGCCATTCCCAACTACGTGCTGATGGAAAGCCATACCACGACGGACGTATACAATGAAATTGTAGATCAGCCTGTGGAGCGACAGGGAGGTTATATCATCGTGTCAGATCGACCTGGCATTGGCGTTGAGATTGACGAGACCAAACTGGCTCGCTTCCCCTACAAACCCAAGCAGATTGTAGGCTCGTTCCATGCGGATGGTTCTGTAGCACACTAATCGCGCACTCCCGCGCATGAGAATACCCTCCCGAAGATGCAAGCCTTCGGGAGGGTATCATTTTTCTCCTCTTAGATATTCCGTTACTACCCTCTAAAACTTAATCATCCCAGGGCAGGGGTACGCCGAGGCGTTCGCTGGCAGCGCGCGTTGCGGTTTGCTCCATCTCACCATAGCGAATGCCCTGTACGCGGTGAAGGGCAAAGCGTTCTTCCTCAATGGCACCAGGCAAGAGCGCGCGATCTGTCCCTGGCATGGGTGTATAGGTTTCGCGCACATCACGCACCATGCGGTCAGTCTCGGCGCGGAAGAGATCTTCTGGCACTACAGAGCCGATGTCGATTGCCAAGATCATGCCGCCTTGGCGGGCGGGGGGATACTTGGTGCGAATTTCATCGGAGAGGGTGAAGCCAGTCAATCCACCGCCCATCAATCCGGCAATTGCGCCGTAGCCAATGCTCTTGAAGAAGGCAGCAGGAATCTTGGAAAAGAGTTCCTCATATTCAGGCCCGCGCTGGTAGTCAGCCAAGATACAAGTCGCTGCATCCAAGACAACGGGGGCTTCTTCCTCGCCTGGAATGGCAAAGCAGATGGGCGGGTTGCCAAAGTTACCGAGGTGGGCTTCGGGGTTGGGACCACCCCCATCATTGCCATAACGTCCCTGATCGCGATGACCTTGCACCGAGAAGCCAATGCAGCCTGCTTCCATGCACATGCGCGCATAGTGACCTGCCGAGCCATAGTGACCGATATGGCGCACCAGACCCATGCCAATGCCGACTTCTTTGGCTTTGGCAATGGCCCCCTTGGTTGCCATGACCATGGGCAAATAGCCGAGTGTGCCATCGCCGTCGATGACGACTGCGGTGGGAGTCTCATGCACTTGCCGGATGTTGGGCTTGTTGTTCAGCTTGCCTTCTTCAAAGGCTTTGCAATAGTGGTTGACTGTGCGCGAGCCATGACTACGCACGCCGCGCAGATCGGAGTTGACCAGCAAGCGGCTGATGGTGGCAGCGTGATTGTTGTCCAAACCAACACGCTCAAAACAAGCAGTGGCGAAGGCCAATAGGCGATCTTCTTGCACCTGGACGAAGGTCTCCGGTGGTCGATTCATGTTTGGTTCCTTACTAGATTTACTAGATACAGTGTTTGCTAGAGAAAAATTAGATGTTCCGCACGGGATTGCTTGATCATACTTGAGTCGCGGCAGAACGTAAACCTGAATGGGGTCGAATGAAACGAATTCGTTGTCTAGGATTCCAGAAGATTTACAGCAATTCCAAATATGACTTTTGTGTCGAACTGCCAGAGGCAAACAAGCGACAATTGCAGCCCAAAGGCTGCCAATCAAGGGCAAATGAGCCGAAAAAGTGGTGTTCCAAGGAGCAAAATCGGGTCTAGCCACTTGTCAT
>JBBQIG010000242.1:0-7338 GCA_038324715.1 Anaerolineae bacterium
GGCCTCCTCATTGCCGTTCTCCTGGGCATTCAATATGGGGCATTGCCCATCTGGTATCTTCCCCTAGCCTTCTCGCGTCAACTGTTCATCTTGGGCATCTGGCTGCGTACACGCAGCGGTCTGCCCGTCTATGAGATGACCCCCAGCGGCAACCGCCGCATTATCGCGGGCTATCAAACCGCCTTCATCAGCGTTGCCCTTTGGCCCAGCTTCGTGCCACCCATTTCGACGTTGGCAGCAACCATCTTTGCGCTGCCACTGCTTGCCAGCTTTGGCCGCGACTGGCTGGTGGTGAGTGGTGCGCTTGACCCTGCCACGGAGCGTTATCAACACGGACGCGCCTTTTTCAAAAACCTGATTGAAGGATGGCTCCCCCTGATCGGGCGCGTGGTTGCGTTTGTGATCAGCATATTGCTTTTGCTGCGTGAAGCTCCAGAATTCCCCACATGGCAGAACCATCTGCAAGCTGTGGGCTGGAGTAATCCAGCTTTTTGGCTTTGGTTCTTGGTCATTGTCTGCGTTCCGGCATCGATTGCGTTGTTACTGGGCGTGTTGGGGCGAGTGGCGGCACTGCCGCTGATGGTGCTGGCATGGCTGGATATGGTAGCCAATGGCCTGCAGTGGAGCGACAATGCACTGCTTTTTGTTGCTGCCGTGATCGTCTCCCATGCAGGCAGCGGGCATTGGGCATTGTGGCAACCCGAAGAACAGCTTTTGCATACCCGACCGGGTACGTCACAGGATCATGAGATTGCGTAACTTGTTGCAGATCCGCCCGTGGCGACAAATCTTATTCTTTCTGCTAGCACTTGCCTTGTTGGTTTGGGTGGGGCGCACCATCTCAATCCGTGCGACCCTTGCCACGCTGGCACACCTCAGCGTGCGCGATCTACTGCTTCTGGCAGGAGTCAATCTGCTGATCGTGGCGACCTTCAGCGTGCGTTGGTGGCTCTTGCTACAAGTGCAAGGCCAACGTATCCCCTTTTGGCGGCTGCTGGGCTATCGACTCACAGCCTTTGGCATTAGCTATTTCACCCCTGGCTCCCATTTTGGGGGCGAACCCTATCAAGTCTATGCAACCTCGCATTGGCACGGCGTACCCGCATCGGTCTCCATTGCCGCAGTTACACTCGACAAAATTTTGGAGATGCTGGTCAACTTTGCCCTGTTGATGGTCGGTGTGCTGGTGCTGTTGGCGACGCGAGGCGGATTGGCCCCTTGGGTTGAACAACAACTAGCCTTCTATTCATTGGCGCTGCTGGCAATTCCGCTGGGGCTGTTAGTGGCGCTGTGGCTAGGTCGCCATCCGTTGAGTGGAGTGATTGTGCTGCTGGGCAGGATCACACGGCGACCCTTAGCCCAGAAAGCGTGGGCGCAAGCGCTTGCGCAGAGTGAAACGCAGACCATTTGGCTCTGCCGTCATCACCCGCAAACCGTGCTCTTGGCCTTGCTTGTAACGTTGATCAGTTGGGTGGGGGTTTTGGGGGAATTTTGGCTTTTAACCTGGCTTTTGGGACTCGATCTGTCGCCACTGCAAGCCATGACCGCGCTGGTGGCAGCGCGCATTGCCATTCTGTTGCCCGTTCCCGCGGGGCTGGGAGCATTGGAAGCCAGCCAAGTTTTGGCAATGGAGAGCTTGAACATCGACCCTAGCATCGGCATTGCCATTGCCGTGGTCATTCGCGCACGCGATGTGGCATTGGGCTTGGGCGGCTTGGCGCTGGGAGGAGTACACGTCTGGCAAAGGACAAATTTGGCATTTGCCTCCTGGTTGCCATCCACTTCCCCGCCCAACTCTCCTAGCCCTTCCGATTCAGCCGCACCGGGAGATGATTAACAGAGCCACCCGAGGCGATGGCCCTCGGCACATCCTACCGAATTATTTCGTTTACCGTCCATTGAGTCACCATCACACTCTTACAAAAGTCGCAGAGTATCTACGCCAAACTCCGCACTACAAAGAGAGCCTCTCCCAGTACAATCTACATAGCAAATTGCGAGATAGACGTAACAGACTCGCGTAATCCATCCTTGAAGGATTCTCATGTTCTCAACACCACAGACAACTGGCACACGTCTAGCGCAGCAAATACGAATGGGGATATTGGCGAGTAGTCTATTGCTGATGCTCAGTGGCTGGCTCCCTGCCCAGGCGCAGGTTCCTACGCCCGACACGAGTACACTTCCGCCGGTACGAATCCATCTGCCACTGGTGACGGGTGGCATGGAATCAACAAAAGCTTGTCCAGAGACCTCGGAAAACAGCTACGCCACGCAAACAGTTCTTAGCGAGCCACGTGATCCAGACCGCCCGCCCTTGCTTGATCCTGATATCAACCTGGGGATTCGCGGTTATACAGCCACCGTCAACCTGCCAAGCCTGATCAACCTTGACGGTGCCACAGATGATGATGCACCGCAACTGGCGTATCTCTTTCGTCCTGCGCGCGTGCCGGAACTTCGTACGCTCTACCAAGTCTATGAGTGGGATTGGAGTTGTCGTGTGGGCGGCTGTTTGGGCAAGCCAATCTCGTTCCCCGAAGTCTCCCTGGTGGAAATGGCGACAGCCAACAATGAAGTGCTCTATCCCCCAGCGCGCCATGCCAACATTGGCGATGACCACATTGCCCTCGTCCTCTATGCGGAGCAATTTCGGATCACCTTCACCTACACGCGTGATGATAGTCCCGTCCATGGCTATCTCGTCCACGTGGAAAACTTCTGCGTAGATCCCAACTTACTCGCGCTTTATCGGGAGCTACATCTGGCTGGACGCGCCACGCTTCCCGCCTTGCGACGCGAGGAGAGCATTGGGACGGCACAGGGCGAAAAGGTGCTGATTGCTGTTCGCGATTCGGGTTCGTTCATGGATCCACGGTCAGGCAAAGATTGGTGGCAGGATACGGTGCGCGCCCTGCTAGCACAGCAAAGCGTCCCCTAACATACCGCTTCCAGCAGAACACAACTAGCCACACCGCTTCCTTGGAGCTTCAAGCTCCGAGGAAGCTCACAACCTCACCTCTACCCCTCCCCTTACTTCTTCACTTCTCTTAGGCGTATTGCGGAATTTAATGATCCAAATATCGTAAGTGGACAAGCGGGTTTATGAGCTGCTACTCAAACTATCTGGATCATTATTTCTTTGAAAGCGCCTTAATCAAGCTGAAGCCGCTTGACCCGCAACACCCAATTCTTCGGCATGCTCCTTCATGGCAGCCAAAACGCGGCCAACATGCTCATCAAAATCAACGCCCAACTCTTCAATAAAGTGCATGTGTTCATCGCGGTCAATGGCTTCCGTAAACTTACGATTCTTCCACTTCTTCTTGACCGAACTTAATTCCACCTGGCGTATATCTCGATCTGGGCGCACATAGACGGTCGCCAGTATTAACCCGGTCAACTCATCACATGCCAGCAGCGCCTTATCCAACTTACTTTCACGCGGCACCCCCAAGAAGGTTGCGTGCGCTTCAGTCGCATGAATCAGCGCCTGGGGATAATTGCGTTCGCGGAAGAGACGCAACTCCGTGCGTGGATGACCATTCACCTGATCCTCCATGTCGGGAAAACGTTCATAATCTAAATCGTGGAGCAACCCCGTAATTCCCCAAAGTTCTTCATCCTCGCCGTAATAGCGGGCATAGGCGCGCAGGGCTGCCTCCACGGCAATCATGTGACGGCGCAGGCTCTCCGACTCCACCCATTCATTGAGGAGGGTGTAGGCTTCTTCACGTATAGGTAGCGACACAGACAACTTCCTTTCTAATTTCGGCTCTAATTTCGGCTTCTATTCTCAACAGAGATTCACGAAAGATTCAAAATTCAGTATGAGGTTTCCAGCACAGAATTTCCAGCATAACCCCCGTATCATAAACGCAATTGGCAACTCCCAAGAATAGATCAAGATTTAATTTGCAAAGTTCGCACCAATTCTGCAACCTTTTCTATACAATCTGCGTAATGTTGAATGAATGCCACATTGCAAGCCGTAACCCGGCTGGGCAGGCATAATGGATTGATAATATAGACCAGGAGGTCACGTTACAATGGAACGGCTTGCCGAACAAAATATGAGAACGGAAACAGTAGGAACCGGCACAGGAACAGAATCCACCGCAGGTGTCAAAATGGAAGACAAAACTATGGAAAACAATAACAGTGGTGTAGAAGCCAAGCGGATGCTTTACCGTCATCCTCAAGATCGTCTGGTTGGCGGTGTTTGTGGTGGCATTAGCGACCTAACAGGCATGGACGCCAATCTGGTGCGCATCTTGTGGGTCATTGCCACGCTTGCCACAGGGGGTGGTGGTATCTTAGCCTACCTCGCCTTATGGGCACTATTACCAGTGGGCACATCCGCCACGGGGCAAGAACGTCCAGCCGCGCTGGCGCTCTCTGGCGCAAACTTGGGTCGTACAGCAGTCGTCTTGATAGCGCTGGGTGGTCTGTGGTTTCTCGCCAACATTGGAGCTTTGCCCTGGTTGTGGGGTGGCTTCTGGCGAGTCATGAACATCGTCTTCTGGCCCGCGTTGTTGATTGGGGTTGGCTATTTGCTCCTCAGCTACACAGGGCGCAGTAATTGGAAGATGAATTGGAACTGGCGTGGAGCCAAGGATCGCGTGCAAAATGGCGTGGGGGAGCGAATGCCCACCAAGCAGTCCTTCCAGCAGAGTCTACGCAGTATGCGAGAACGCTTTCCGCTCAAGCGCACCCGCACAGACCGCATCTTCATGGGCGTCTGTGGTGGCATCGGTCAGCGCATCGGTGTCGATTCCAACCTAGTGCGGTTGGTCTGGGCAGCGTTCAGTGTAGGTAGCGTTGGCATGGGTGTCCTCATCTATGTACTGCTAGGTCTATTTCTTCCACAAGAGCAAGTGACCGAAATACAAAGCTATGTCGATGACGCGCAAGATGTACAAGTCATTGATGGACGCAGCACTCAGCTCTAGTTTGCAGCAGAAATTCTCAATAGAATTAAACTGCTTAGACAAGAATAGAATCAACAAAGGCCGGTGGGGGCAATCTCACCGGCCTTTTTGTTTGGGGAAATTCAGAAGGGTCGGCAACGGTAACAAGCCTGTATCCATCTGCAACTAGATATAACCGCCCTTGTTACCCTTTCTATAACCTTCCACTGCTAATCTAGCATTAACCGAGCACCCTTGGTTCGGCTGCTCCTTCTATCTTTCACGATGCTCCTTGTCGAAAGCAATGACGCAGGCAATTTCACGCAATTGTTCTGTTCAGCATCCTAGCCTGTAATCTCTGCAATTTATCTGAAACGCATCGCGCATTGATAGTAGTGACATAAAGAAGTGGCGAACGCAAAGGAAAAGATTAAGGCGGCTCCTCAATAGCTCCAATTCAAATCTATATTGCCCCATACAAGTGCTCTCACGTCGTGACGGCACATTTTTTTGCATGCGCCGTATTTGAAGGAGAATCCAGATGAATAAGACCCCTGCTCTCAAAGCCTACTCTCGCCGCTGGCAGCTCGTGGCGGTGGCTGTATTTGCCGTGCTGATGATGACAGTCGCTTTCACGTTAGCTTCCACCTCTGTCGCTTTGGCACAAGGTATCACCCTGCTGCCTGGCTTCAATGACACAGTTGTCACCTCCTCTTTGCGCTATCCTACAACTGCCATGGCTTTCGCCCCTGATGGACGGCTCTTCATCGCGGAAGGTCACGTAGCAAATACTAACCCGACAATAGGTGCCGTGCGCGTGATCAAGGATGGCGCGT
Source organism: Anaerolineae bacterium (assembly GCA_038324715.1). Classification (GTDB taxonomy): domain Bacteria; phylum Chloroflexota; class Anaerolineae; order Caldilineales; family Caldilineaceae; genus QEUY01. Next base: position 5,747 of record JBBQIG010000242.1, read on the forward strand.
TGTTGCCCACGCGTTTTGCAACGGTGGAAGTCCGCTCAGAAATCGAGCGTGGGCTTACAGGAATTGCCATCGATCCCGACTTTGCCACCAACCAATATGTCTACGTCCGTTATACGGCTGGCTCGGCAACTGCTGATCCACCCACCTGCCGCCACATCGTGAGCCGCTTTACTGCTAATGGCGATGTGGCAGCAGCCAATAGCCAGGTGCTCATCGCCGATCTAGGCGACTGTCTAGGGACTGGTTTCCACAACTCTGGTGCCACCCACTTTGGCATTGATGGCAAGCTCTACACCGCCATTGGCGACCAAAACAGTTGCCGCAGTTGTGCCCAGTCATTGACCAGTATCTTTGGCAAGTTGCTGCGCTTCAACCCCGATGGCACCATTCCCACAGACAACCCTTTCTACAACAGCACCACGGGGCTGAATCGCTCCATCTGGGCGATGGGCTTGCGCAATCCCTTTAACTTTGCCGTCCAGCCCGGCACGGGACGTATCCATATTAACGATGTAGGTGGACAAGCTTGGGAGGAGATCAATGTGGGGCAAGCAGGAGCCAACTACGGCTGGCCCACTTGCGAAAGCGACTGTTCCCCACCCAACCCGACCTTCACCGACCCACTTTATGCGTATAACCACGATGCCGGATGTGCTGCGATTACGGGGGGTGTCTTCTACAACCCAGCTACGCCCAGCTTCCCCAACGAATATATCGGCAAGTACTTTTTCATGGACTGGTGCCGCGACTGGATCAAAGTCCTCGACCCGGACACCGGCGAAGTCACAGACTTTGCCAGCAACCTGCTCGATCCGTCCACGGCACTTGCTGTGGGGCCAGATGGCGCGCTCTACGTGCTGGGCAACAATTCTCTACACAAGATTCAATATACAGACCGCCCTGCAATCTCCCGACAGCCAACCCCTGTGACAGTCAACGTGGGCGAACTCGCCACCTTTGAAGTCGTGGCGTCAGGCAATCCGCCGCTAAGCTATCAGTGGCAGCGAAATGGGGTAGACATTCCCGGAGCCACCAGTTCCACCTACTCCCTAACCGCCACGCTTGCCGACAACGGAACCACATTCAGAAGCATTGTCACCAACGCTTCCGGCAATACCACGAGCGAGGGTGCCCTGCTCACGGTGCGGACAATTGCCAACCAACCCCCGGTTGGAACAATCACGCAGCCTGGACCCAATGCCGTCTATCGAGCAGGCGACACCATTACCTTTAGCGGAAGCGCCACCGACCCGGAGGATGGTGATTTACCCGTGAGCGCCTTAAGCTGGGTCATCAACCTGCATCACAATATCCATTTCCATGACTATATCGGCCCCCTCAATGGCGTCGCAGGTGGCTCCTTCACGCTGCCTATCGAAGACGAGACCGATGACAATGTATGGTATCGCATCAACTTGACGGTGACCGATGCAGACGGCTCAACACATACCAGCTACCGCGACGTCATTCCACTCAAATCCACGATCACCGTCGCCACAGATCCACCAGGGCTACAGGTAACACTGGAGGGACAGCCAGTGGTCGGGCCACATTCAACCCTGAGCGTGGAAGGGCTACAACGGGCGTTGGGT